>NZ_JBAMDI010000068.1:0-57159 GCF_036961695.1 Pseudomonas sp. CGJS7
CGACACCGGTCTCAAACAAAAACGCCGCCCTTGAGGGGCGGCGTTTTCGTTTACACGGTATGCAGGTACCAGTTGTACTCGAGGTCGGAGATCGAGTGCTCGAACTCTTCCAGCTCGCTTTCCTTGCACGCGACAAAGATGTCGATGTACTTCGGATCGATGTACTTGTTCAGGATCTCGCTGTCGTCCAGCTCGCGCAGGGCATCGCGCAGGTTGTTCGGCAGGCTCTGCTCCAGCTGCTCGTACGAGTTGCCTTCGATCGGCGCGCCTGGCTCGATCTTGTTGGTCAGGCCATGGTGCACGCCAGCCAGTACGGCAGCCATCATCAGGTACGGGTTGGCGTCGGCACCAGCGACGCGGTGCTCGATGCGCACGGCATCGGCCGAGCCGGTCGGTACGCGCAGCGCTACGGTGCGGTTGTCCAGGCCCCAGCTTGGCGCGTTCGGCACGTAGAACTGCGCGCCAAAGCGGCGGTACGAGTTGACGTTCGGGCAAAGGAAGGCCATGGACGCGGGCAGGGTCTCGAGCACACCGCCGACAGCGTGACGTAGCGCGGCGTTCTGCTCGGGATCCTCGCTGGTGAAGATGTTGTTGCCATCTTTGTCCAGCACGGAAATGTGCACGTGCAGGCCGTTGCCTGCCTGGCCCGGGTAGGGCTTGGCCATGAAGGTGGTGTCCATTTCATGGTCGTAGGCGATGTTCTTGATCAACCGCTTGAGCAGTACCGCGTAGTCGCAGGCCTTGAGCGGGTCGGCCACGTGGTGCAGGTTGACTTCGAACTGCGCCGGGGCGCTTTCCTTGACGATGGCGTCGGCCGGAATGCCTTGTTCTTTCGCGCCTTCGAGGATGTCCTGCAGGCAGTCGGCATATTCGTCGAGGTCGTCGATCAGGTACACCTGGGTCGACTGCGGGCGTTTGCCCGAAATTGGCGAGCGTGGTGGCTGCGGGCGGCCGTTCACGTTCTCCTGGTCGATCAGGTAGAACTCCAGCTCGAATGCGGCGCAGATAGTCAGGCCCAGTTCGTCGAACTTGGTCACCACCTGACGCAGCACTTCGCGCGGGTCGGCGAAGAAGGGCTCGCCTTCCAGCTCGTGCATGGTCATCAGCAGCTGGGCGGTGGGGCGCTTTTGCCATGGCTCGTTACAGAGCGTGTCGGGGATTGGATAGCAGATGCGGTCAGCATCGCCGATGTCCAGGCCCAGCCCGGTGCTTTCGACGGTGGAACCGTTGATGTCCAGGGCAAAGAGGGAGGCCGGCAGATTGATGCCTTTCTCGTAAACCTTGTGGAGGCTGGTGCGCTCTATGCGCTTGCCACGCACCACACCATTCATATCTGCAATCAGAAGGTCAACGTAGAGAACCTCAGGATGTTCCTTAAGGAACGCGTTCGCTTCGTTAAGCTGAACGGCACGCGGGGGTACCGACATGATGCAACACCTTTGTTGTTAAAAATATCAATCAAGGGGGGCTTGCAAGACCAGTCAATCGAAAAGAGATACTGATGTCAAGCCGACCCCATGATGCCCTGAAATGGCACATCTACGGCAGATTTGCTGCATATCGGGGCAATCCATTATCCGCTATTTCCCGGGTAAAGGGCTATCTCCGGTGCGCCGTGTTTTATTTTTTACGGAGGTGTTGTGTAAAAAAATGAACAAGGCTAAGCTCGGTTTCAACCCAAAACACAATAATACGAGGGTCACATGGTCCGCTTGCCGCGACCTGAAAGCATTGCCTGCGCAGTGCCATCGGGTACATCCGTCGTTTTTGCAAGCTTCGTCAATGGCGTGGTCGCCCTGGCCGCAATAATTGACGTTTCGCGTTCCCGGACCGGTCCTCGCAGCGGCTTGCCGCCTTTCGCTTCACCTTCCTGCCTTTTGAACTCATTACGGACACAGCTGATTTCAGTGTATCCACTGTGGCTCTGCGCGTGGGTTTTTGCTTTAGCAATCGACTCCATCCAGAATCAAGTCGCGGGCCACCTTACCTCCTGAGGTATTTATGAGTAACAACCTCGACCAGCTCACCGATTGGTTGAAAGAGCACAAGATCACCGAAGTCGAATGCATGATCAGCGACCTGACCGGCATCACACGCGGCAAGATTTCGCCAACCAACAAATTCATCGCTGAAAAAGGCATGCGGCTGCCCGAGAGCGTGCTGCTGCAGACCGTGACCGGCGACTACGTCGACGACGACATCTATTACGAACTGCTCGACCCGGCAGACATCGACATGATCTGCCGCCCTGACGAGAACGCCGTGTTCCTCGTGCCGTGGGCCATCGAGCCGACCGCACAGGTCATCCACGACACCTACGACAAGAAGGGCAACCCGGTCGAACTGTCGCCGCGCAACGTGCTGAAGAAAGTGCTCAAGCTATACGCTGACAAGGGCTGGCAGCCGATCGTCGCCCCCGAGATGGAGTTCTACCTGACCAAGCGCAGCGAAGACCCGGACTTTCCGCTGCAGCCCCCGGTAGGCCGTTCCGGTCGCCCGGAAACCGGTCGTCAGTCGTTCTCGATCGAAGCTGCCAACGAATTCGACCCGCTGTTCGAAGACGTCTACGACTGGTGCGAGCTGCAGCAGCTGGACCTCGACACGCTGATCCACGAAGACGGCACGGCGCAGATGGAAATCAACTTCCGTCACGGCGACGCCCTGCACCTGGCCGACCAGATCCTGGTGTTCAAGCGCACCATGCGCGAGGCGGCGCTCAAGCACAACGTGGCTGCCACCTTCATGGCCAAACCGATGACCGGCGAGCCGGGCAGTGCCATGCACCTGCACCAGAGTGTGGTCGACGTGGCCACCGGCAAGAACATCTTCAGCAATGAAGACGGCAGCATGAGCGCGCTGTTCCTCAACCATATTGGCGGCCTGCAGAAGTTCATCCCCGAGGCGCTGCCGCTGTTCGCTCCCAACGTCAACTCGTTCCGCCGCTTCCTGCCCGACACTTCGGCGCCGGTGAACGTGGAGTGGGGCGAAGAAAACCGCACCGTCGGCCTGCGTGTACCGGATGCCGGCCCGCAAAGCCGGCGCGTCGAAAACCGCCTGCCGGGCGCCGACGCCAACCCGTACCTTGCCATCGCCGCCAGCCTGCTGTGTGGCTACATCGGCATGGTCGAAGGTATCGAGGCCAGCGCGCCAGTGCAGGGCCGTGGTTACGAACGCCGCAACCTGCGCCTGCCCCTGACCATCGAAGACGCCTTGGAACGCATGGAAAACAGCCGTGCGCTGGTGCAGTACCTGGGCAAGAAATTCATCACCGGGTATGTCGCTACCAAGCGCGCCGAGCACGAAAACTTCAAGCGTGTCATCAGTTCGTGGGAGCGTGAGTTCCTGCTGTTCGCTGTCTGATCAACCCTGGTGCCGCAGGAGCGCGGCGGTCCAATAACGGAGAAGCACATGAGCGTCAACAACCCGCAAACCCGTGAATGGCAAACCCTGAGCGGGGAGCATCACCTCGCACCTTTCAGTGACTACAAGCAGCTGAAGGAGAAGGGGCCGCGCATCATCACCAAGGCCCAGGGTGTGCATTTGTGGGATAGCGAGGGGCACAAGATCCTCGACGGCATGGCCGGTCTATGGTGCGTGGCGGTCGGCTACGGACGTGAAGAGCTGGTGCAGGCGGCGGAAAAACAGATGCGCGAGCTGCCGTACTACAACCTGTTCTTCCAGACCGCTCACCCGCCTGCGCTCGAGCTGGCCAAGGCGATCACCGACGTGGCGCCGAAAGGTATGACCCATGTGTTCTTCACCGGCTCCGGCTCCGAAGGCAACGACACTGTGCTGCGCATGGTGCGTCACTACTGGGCGCTGAAGGGCAAACCGCACAAGCAGACCATCATCGGCCGCATCAACGGTTACCACGGCTCCACCTTCGCCGGTGCATGCCTGGGCGGCATGAGCGGCATGCACGAGCAGGGTGGCCTGCCGATCCCGGGCATCGTGCACATCCCTCAGCCGTACTGGTTCGGCGAGGGTGGCGACATGACCCCTGACGAATTCGGTGTCTGGGCCGCCGAGCAGTTGGAGAAGAAGATCCTCGAAGTCGGCGAAGACAACGTCGCTGCCTTCATCGCCGAGCCGATCCAGGGCGCTGGTGGCGTGATCATCCCGCCGGAAACCTACTGGCCGAAGGTGAAGGAGATCCTCGCCAGGTACGACATCCTGTTCGTCGCCGACGAGGTGATCTGCGGCTTCGGCCGTACCGGCGAGTGGTTCGGCTCGGACTACTACGACCTCAAGCCCGACCTGATGACCATCGCGAAAGGCCTGACCTCCGGTTACATCCCCATGGGCGGTGTGATCGTGCGTGACACCGTGGCCAAGGTGATCAGCGAAGGCGGCGACTTCAACCACGGTTTCACCTACTCCGGCCACCCGGTGGCGGCCGCGGTGGGCCTGGAAAACCTGCGCATTCTGCGTGACGAGAAAATTGTCGAGAAGGCGCGCACGGAAGCGGCACCGTATTTGCAAAAGCGTTTGCGCGAGCTGCAGGACCATCCACTGGTGGGTGAAGTGCGCGGCCTGGGCATGCTGGGTGCGATCGAGCTGGTCAAGGACAAGGCCACCCGCAGCCGTTACGAGGGCAAGGGCGTTGGCATGATCTGTCGCACCTTCTGCTTCGAGAACGGCCTGATCATGCGTGCGGTGGGTGACACCATGATCATCGCGCCGCCGCTGGTAATCAGCCATGCGGAGATCGACGAACTGGTGGAAAAGGCGCGCAAGTGCCTGGACCTGACCCTTGAGGCGATTCAATAAGCGTTTGCTAGGCTAGCGTTGTGACATTAAGTCGTTACATGGCCCTGCTTTCCTTGATACAGGGCCTTGTAACTTGCCAGACTAGCGACTGTTTCAGTCGCCGCGCGCTCTGCACCGTGGGTTCTGGCTGCTGGACAGTTGCTAAATAAAAATTCTGGAGCATTACGCATGAATAAAATGGGCAAGACGTTGCTGGCCGCCGCCCTGATGGGTGCCATGGCCTCCGCTGTTCAGGCTGAAGACAAAGTGTTGAACGTCTATAACTGGTCGGACTACATCGCTCCGGACACCATCGCCAAGTTCGAGAAGCAGACGGGGATCAAGGTCAAGTACGACGTCTTCGACAGCAACGAAACCCTGGAAGCCAAGCTGCTGGCAGGCAAGTCGGGCTATGACATCGTCGTGCCTTCGAACAATTTCCTGGCCAAGCAGATCAAGGCGGGCGTGTACGAGGAGCTGGACCGTTCCAAGCTGCCGAACTGGAAGAACCTCGATCCTGACCTGCTCAAGGCCGTTGGCGATGCCAGCGACAAGGACAACAAGCATGCCTTCCCTTATATGTGGGGCTCGATCGGCATCGGCTACAACCCGGAGAAGGTCAAGGCTGCGCTGGGCGTGGACAAGATCGATTCGTGGGACGTGGTGTTCAAGCCTGAGAACATCGCCAAGCTCAAGAGCTGCGGCGTGAGCTTCCTCGACGCCCCGACCGAAATGCTCCCGGCTGCGCTGCACTACCTCGGCAAACCGACCGACAGCACCAAGAAAGAAGACCTGAAGGCCGCCGAGGACCTGTTCCTCAAGATCCGTCCTTCGATCACCTACTTCCACTCGTCCAAGTACATCGGCGACATGGCCAACGGCAACATCTGTGTAGCCGTCGGTTACTCGGGTGACCTGGAGCAGTCCAAGGCCCGTGCCCATGAAGCGGGCGACAAGGTCAAAGTGGACTACGTCATTCCGAAGGAAGGTGCCGGTACTTTCTACGACATGGTCGCCATCCCGAAAGATGCCGAACATAAAGACGCTGCCTACCAGTTCATGAACTTCCTGATGCAGCCGGAAATCATGGCTGAAATCACCAACGCCGTACGCTTCCCGAACGGTAACGCTGCTGCCACCCCGTTCGTGGACAAAGACATCACCAGCGACCCAAGCATCTACCCGCCTGCCGAAGTGAAGAAGCAGCTGTACGCGATCGCTGCGCCTGACGCTTCTGTGCAGCGAGTGATCACCCGCAGCTGGACGAAGATCAAGTCGGGCAAGTAAGCCCGATGCGACAGCTCTGGGCCGGGTTTTTCGGCCCAGAGCCATTGAAAGGTAATTGATGATTGCGGCATCGAAGCTGCGAAGTTAAGTTGCGCGCCGGTTTTGCGTGTGCGGCAGCATTTTCGCTACCCAGGCACTGATTGTGAGGACCCCCACTTGTCTATTTCTGTATTCCGCAAGGCCTTGATGGCTGGCGCGGGCCTGACGCTGGCATGCAGCGTCCAAGCGGCGCCGACGGTGCACTTCTATAACTGGTCCGACTACATCGGCCCGACCACACTCGCGGACTTCGAGAAAGCCACGGGCATCAAGCCTGTGCAAGACGTGTTCGACTCCAACGAAACCCTGGAAGGCAAGCTGCTGGCCGGTAACACCGGCTATGACGTGGTGGTGCCGTCCAACCATTTCCTCGGCAAGCAGATCAAGGCGGGCGCCTTCCAGAAGCTCGACAAGAACCTGCTGCCCAACTATTCCAATCTCGACCCGGCGTTGATGAAGCGCCTGGAAAAGAACGACCCGGGCAACCAGTACGCGGTGCCTTACCTGTGGGGTACCAACGGCATCGGTTACAACGTCGACAAGGTCAAGGCCGCGCTGGGCGTGGACACCATCGACTCCTGGGCCGTGCTGTTCGAACCCGAAAACATGAAGAAGCTCTCCAAGTGCGGTGTGGCCTTCCTCGACTCGGCGGACGAAATGCTGCCAGCGGTGCTCAACTACATGGGCCTCAACCCGAACAGCACCGACCCCAAGGATTACGCCAAGGCCGAGCAGAAGCTGCTGGCGGTGCGCCCGTACGTGACCTACTTCCACTCGTCCAAGTACATCACCGACCTGGCCAATGGCGACATCTGCGTCGCGGCAGGTTTCTCGGGTGATGTATTCCAGGCCAAGGCCCGCGCTGAAGAAGCGAAGAAGGGTGTGAACCTGGCCTACGCCATTCCCAAGGAAGGCGGCAACCTCTGGTTCGACGTGCTGGCGATCCCCAAGGACGCCAAGAACGTCAAAGAGGCGCATGCCTTCATCAACTATTTGCTGAAACCTGAGGTTATCGCCCAGGTCAGTGATTACGTCGGTTACGCCAACCCGAACCCCAAGGCTGGCGCCCTGATGGACCAGGCCGTAAGGACTGACGCCGCGGTTTACCCACCGCAGGAAGTACTGGACAAGATGTTCGTGAACTCAGAGTTGCCACCCAAGGTGCAACGGCTGATGACCCGCAGCTGGACCAAGGTCAAGTCGGGCAAGTAAAAAATCCAGACCCGCGACGGCGCCGTAGAACTGGCCACGCGGGCACAAAAATCTTGTTGGGAGTTTCACTCATGGCAGTTGCCTCCGGTGCCTATAAAAAAGCCCTCGAGGGTGGCCAGCAACCCAAGCAGGTGCTGGTCAAGATCGACCGGGTCACGAAAAAGTTCGACGAAACGGTAGCCGTGGACGATGTGTCCCTGGAAATCCGCAAGGGTGAGATCTTCGCCCTGCTGGGCGGCTCCGGTTCCGGCAAGTCCACCTTGCTGCGCATGCTGGCCGGCTTCGAGCGCCCGTCCGAAGGGCGGATCTTCCTCGATGGCGTCGACATCACCGACATGCCGCCCTACGAGCGGCCGATCAACATGATGTTCCAGTCCTACGCACTGTTCCCGCACATGACCGTGGCGCAGAACATCGCCTTCGGCCTGCAGCAGGACAAGATGCCCAAGGCCGAGATCGATGCCCGCGTGGCCGAGATGCTCAAGCTGGTGCACATGACCCAGTACGCCAAGCGCAAGCCGCACCAGTTGTCGGGCGGCCAGCGTCAGCGTGTGGCGTTGGCCCGCTCGCTGGCCAAGCGCCCCAAACTGCTGCTGCTCGACGAGCCGATGGGTGCACTGGACAAGAAACTGCGTTCGCAGATGCAGCTGGAGCTGGTCGAGATCATCGAGCGCGTGGGTGTAACCTGCGTGATGGTGACCCACGACCAGGAAGAGGCCATGACCATGGCCCAGCGCATCGCCATCATGCACCTGGGCTGGATCGCCCAGATCGGCTCGCCAGTGGACATCTACGAGACACCTACCAGCCGCCTGGTGTGCGAGTTCATCGGTAACGTCAACCTGTTCGAAGGTGACGTGGTCGACGACGCCGAAGGCTACGCGATCATTGCCAGCCCGGAGCTGGAGCGCAAGATCTACGTGGGCCACGGCATCACCACCTCGGTGGAAGACAAGCACATCACCTACGCCCTGCGCCCGGAAAAGATGCTGGTCACCACCCAGCAGCCAACCTGCGAGCACAACTGGTCGCGCGGCAAGATCCACGACATCGCCTACCTGGGCGGCCACTCGGTGTTCTATGTGGAACTGCCGAGCGGCAAGGTCGTCCAGTCGTTCGTTGCCAACGCCGAGCGCCAAGGTACCCGTCCTACCTGGGGCGATGAAGTGTACGTATGGTGGGAAGACGACAGCGGCGTGGTACTGCGGTCATGAAACTGCGCAAGCTCAAGCGAGCCTTCCAGCGTCTGGTCCCGGAGGGGCGGCACTTGGTGATCGGCGTGCCGTTCATCTGGCTGTTCCTGTTCTTCATGCTGCCGTTCTTCATCGTCCTGAAGATCAGTTTTGCCGAAGCTGACGTGGCAATTCCGCCGTATACCGAGATCTACACCTACGTCGAAGACAAGATCCAGCTGGTCCTCAACCTGGCCAACTACGGGCTGTTGACCGAGGATGAGCTGTACCTCTCGGCCTATCTGGGTTCGCTGAAGATGGCGTTCTTCAGCACCCTGCTGTGCCTGCTGATCGGCTTCCCGATGGCCTACGCCATTGCCAACGCCAAGAAGGAGACCCAGACGGTCCTGCTGTTGCTGATCATGATGCCAACCTGGACCGCGATCCTGATCCGCGTCTATGCCTGGATGGGTATTCTCAGCAACAACGGCCTGCTCAACGGTTTCCTCCTGTGGACCGGCTTGATCGACCAGCCGTTGCAGATCCTCAACACCAACCTGGCGGTGTACATCGGCGTGGTCTATTCGTACCTGCCGTTCATGATCCTGCCGCTGTTCGCCAACCTGGTTAAGCATGATCCGAGCCTGCTCGAAGCTGCCTCCGACCTGGGTTCGAGCACCTTCAACAGCTTCTGGAAGATCACGGTACCGTTGTCGAAGAACGGCATCATCGCCGGCTGCATGCTGGTGTTCATCCCGGTGGTGGGCGAGTTCGTGATCCCGGAACTGCTGGGTGGCCCGGAAACCCTGATGATCGGTAAAGTGCTGTGGCAGGAGTTCTTCAACAACCGTGACTGGCCGGTGGCATCCGCCCTGGCGGTGGTGATGCTGGCGATCCTGATCGTGCCGATCCTGCTGTTCAACCGTAGCCAGGCCAAAGAGATGGAGGGCCGCGCATGAAACGCTTCAGTTTCTCCAAGCTGATGCTGGTGCTCGGCTTGCTGTTCATCTACCTGCCGATGCTGATCCTGGTGATCTACTCGTTCAACGCCTCCAAACTGGTGACGGTGTGGGGCGGCTGGTCGATCAAATGGTACGTCGGCCTGCTCGACAACTCCCAGCTGATGGGTTCGGTGATGCGCTCGCTGGAAATCGCTTGCTACACGGCGGTGGCGGCAGTGGCGCTGGGTACCCTGGCGGCCTTCGTGCTGACCCGGGTCACCCGCTTCAAGGGCCGCACGCTGTTCGGTGGCCTGGTCACTGCGCCGCTGGTAATGCCCGAAGTGATCACCGGTCTGTCGCTGTTGCTGCTGTTCGTGGCCATGGCGCAGATGATCGGCTGGCCGCAGGAGCGGGGTATCGTCACCATCTGGATCGCCCATACAACGTTCTGTGCGGCGTATGTGGCGGTGGTGGTGTCGGCTCGCCTGCGTGAGCTGGACCTGTCGATCGAGGAAGCGGCGATGGACCTGGGTGCCAAGCCGTGGAAGGTGTTCTTCCTGATCACCATCCCGATGATCGCGCCATCGCTGGCGGCGGGCGGCATGATGTCGTTTGCCCTGTCGCTGGACGACCTGGTATTGGCCAGCTTCGTCTCCGGGCCTGGCTCGACCACCTTGCCGATGGAAGTGTTCTCGGCGGTGCGTCTGGGTGTGAAACCGGAGATCAACGCCGTGGCCAGCCTGATCTTGCTGTCGGTATCGCTGGTGACCTTCTTCGTCTGGTACTTCAGCCGCCAGGCCGAAGAGCGTCGTCGCAAGGCGATTCAGCAGGCGATCGAAGAGGGTGCTGCAGCCAACGCTTCGCAGCCGCAGGTCAAGCGCCCGGCGCAGGTGGCTGCGTCGGCCTGACCTGGCCCTTTCGCGGGTACGCCCGCTCCCACAGGGACCTCACAGCCTTCAGGGTTGCGCTGAGCCCTGTGGGGCAGGGGTATCACAGCCTTCAGGGTTGCGCTGAGCCCTGTGGGAGCGGGCATGCCCGCGAAGGCTCCAGCACCGATTCAAAGCCATACCGCATCCCAATGTGGATAGTCCCTGATACTTCTGACCAATCCAGCCCTCAAGGGATTGGCAACAATGTACCGGGCTACATGAACCACACACTCTTCCCGCCGCAGCGCATGGTCCTGGTAACCCGGTTGCCATATCGGCTTGTGCCCGACACCGGCCTTGCGCAAGGCAATCGCTGTGCGTGATTTGAACTTGCGCATCAACGTTCCCAATGTCACTTCTTTCAGCTCAATCAGCCAATGCAGATGGTCCGGCATCACTACCCAGGCCAACGATCGGCAGTCCTGAATGTCATCTGAGACCCGAAGGTGTTTGACCACCAGGCGGGCATGGTGGAAGTCGCGGAACAGTGGTTTGCGTTGATGCGTGATGGTGGTCAGCATGTAGAGCCTGCCAGGCTCGGAGAAGCGCCCACGGCGCAATCGGTGGGATTCGGCTAACGGCATTTTGATCTTCCTTGAATGTGAACCTCCCTGTGAAAGGTAGCGGTTGGAGCGGGGATGGCCGATGCCTGATGGTTTCTGGATATGGCAGATACTGATGCATGGCTGTGGAGGCCTCTTCGCGGGCTCGCCCGCTCCCACAGGTACCGCGCAAGCCTCAGATAGTGCGCTCTCTCTGTGGGAGCGGGCGTGCCCGCGAAGAGGCCCTGAAGGTGTATGACTTTCATGAACTCACGTCGCTGCGTTGCGAGTACTGGCGACGAGATACTACTTTCCTTTAGCCGCAGGGCTATCTTTGAGTACGCTTCACAGCCTGACGCGGAGAACGGTAGACAGCAAATTACGTTCAAATTCATCGAAAGTGGTTCTGTAGATTTCTTTCAAGGCAGTGCGTAGGCGCCTGGCTTCACCGAAATTTTGAATGAAATCCTTGACTATTGGCGAATTTGAAGGAAGGTGCCGAACGTTCTGAGCTTTGAAGTCGTTGTGCTGATTTGCAGTGCGAATATAACCTCTTAAAGAAATGCGAGTGCTGTCAGGAAGCCTAGCGATTGCTTGAGGGGCTACGTTAATGTGTTCGGGAGCTCGTCGTGAGGGTAGTATGCTATGTGAAGATTCATGGAGTTGTTGTTTGGATGGTGGCGTAGTTGATAGCGTAGCTGGGCTCTCATCTGAATTGAAGATTTTAGCGCTCGAGTTTCCCCAGCGAAGCTGTTTTTGCACATAGTCAGGTCTGGATTTCAATGTCCAGTTTGTATCGAGTGTTATTGTCTTGGGGCGAAGTAATAGGGGTGAGCGGCCTGTTGGGTCGGATAGGTTTATGGGGTCACTTAAGCAATAGGTATATGAGTTGATACCGCCAAGCGAAAAAGGACTCAAGCTATCGCTGGAGTGGAAACGAAAAATTCTGGGGTTGTATGTTCGGGCGCCAAGACCAAGAAAGTATAAGCCCACTGTGCTGTGTAGAAATTCGCCGTGAAACTGTAAAGAGTTGGTAGGGTTACGGGGCGTCTTTGAGTGCCCGTAGGGGGTGAATGTATGGTTTCGATTGGTATCGCTCAGCTTCGTCATTTTTAGGTCCTCCTTTACAGGTTGACTCTCTACTTTTCTGGCCGTTTGGCAACTATTAGAAATATCAGGTCTCAGCGAGTGCTTTTGTGAATTAGCTGCGCTTTTCCTGCTGCTTGGATGCGGCTAAAAGCATTCAGGTTCATGACGTTCAATGAACCCTGATCGACGCTTTCCCTCGCATCCCACGATTCATTTGTGCGAGGCCCGCACCGGCTGTGAAAATGTCGGAATGATCCCCCGCCAGTGATGTTTATCGAACCCTGAACTACGCTCACAGTCGCATCCCACAAATCATTTGTGCACAAGCAAGGAGCCAGCATGGCGTTGATGCGTCCGCTGTCGGTCGTCTGCCTGGGGCTGTTGTACATGCTCACCGGCTGTAGCAAGGAAGAGGTCCCCGAGACACTGCCTCGGGTGGGTGTGCAGCAGGTACAACCCACCGATTTCGCTGCCAGGGTCACTTTGACCGGCGACGTGCAGGCGCGGGTGCAGACCGATTTGTCATTCCGCGTCGGCGGCAAGATCATTTCGCGTAGCGTCGACGTGGGCGATCACGTCAAGGCCAACCAGGTGCTCGCCCGGCTTGACCCGAAAGACCTGCAGAACAATGTCGACTCGGCCAAGGCCGAGGTATTCGCCGCGCAGGCGCGGGTCACCCAGACCAGTGCGGCCTTCGTGCGCCAGCAAAAACTGCTGCCCAAGGGCTACACCAGCCAGAGCGAGTACGATGCTGCCGAGGCCGCGCTGCGCAGCAATCAGAGCGCACTCAAGGCCGCCCAGGCGCAACTGGCCAATGCCAACGAGCAACTCAGCTACACCGCACTGGTCTCCGAGGCCGCCGGGGTGATCACCGAGCGTCAGGCCGAGGTTGGCCAGGTGGTGCAGGCGACCATGCCGATCTTTAGCCTGGCCGTCGATGGCGACCGCGATGCGGTGTTCAACGTCTACGAGTCGCTGCTGGTGGCGCCGCCCAGCGATGCCGGGGTAGTCGTGAGCCTGCTGGACGATCCCAAGGTCCAGGCCCATGGCTTCGTACGTGAAATCACCCCCACCGTATCGGCGCAAAGCGGCACCGTGCAGGTCAAGGTAGGGCTCAAGGACGTGCCGCCCGGGATGCAGTTGGGGGCACCGGTTACTGCCACCACCAACGCCCAGGGCCGGCCCAGCATCGAGCTGCCATGGTCGGCACTGACCAAGGCCTTGCATGAGCCTGCCGTGTGGGTGGTGGGCGAGGGCGACAAGGTGGAACTGCGCAAGGTCGAAATCCGCCGTTACCTCACCGGCAAGATCGTGGTCGCCAGCGGCCTGAAAGGCGGCGAGACCGTAGTGGTCAACGGCGGCCAGTTGCTGCACCCCGGCATGCAGGTACAGAAGGTCGATGCCAAGGGCCCAGGGGGTGAGCTATGAAGCGTCTGTTGCTGATGCTCTCGGCCGCTGTGCTGCTGGTCGGTTGCAGTAGCGAAGAAGAGGCACCCGAGGCGATCCGGCCCGTGCTGTCGGTCAAGGTCGAACCTCAGGTGCAGTCGCAGCTGGGCCGCTTCGCCGGCAGTATCCAGGCGCGCTTCGAAAGCACCTTGGGCTTCCGGGTTTCCGGGCGCATTGCCCGACGCTGGCTGGACGTGGGCGCCCAGGTGAAGCCGGGCGACACCTTGGCCACCCTGGACCCGACCGACCAGCAGAACCAGCTGCGCGCCGCCGAAGGCGATCTGGCCAAGGTGCAGGCACAGTGGATCAACGCCCAGGCCGATGCCCGTCGCCAGCAGCAGTTGTATGACCGTGGGGTTGGCGCCCAGGCACAGCTGGATATCGCCCAGACCAACCTGAAAACCACCAGTGCGGCGTTGGAGCAGGCGCGCTCCGCCGTCAGCCAGGCCCGTGACCAGCTCGATTACAGCACCCTGCGTGCAGACCACGCTGCCGTGATTACCGCGTGGCAGGCCGAAGCCGGGCAAACCGTTACCGCCGGGCAAGCCGTGGTGACCCTGGCCCGCCCGGACGTGAAGGAGGCGGTAATCGACCTGCCGATCGGCCTGGCCGAGCAGTTGAGCAAAGGCCTGACCTTCACCGTTGCCTCGCAACTGGACCCGACCATCAACACCACGGCCAGCCTGCGTGAACTGGAGCCCCAGGCCGATGCTACCACCCGTACCCGCCGCGCTCGCCTTACCCTGGCCAGCACACCGGCGGCCTTTCACCTCGGCACCGCCATCAGTGTGACCCTTAGCTCGGAAGTGTCCCCGCGCAGCGAGCTGCCCTTGAGTGCCTTGCTCGAGCGCGATGGCAAGACCCAGGTGTGGGTGATTGATACGCAGAACAAGACCGTGGCCACCCGTGACGTGGCGCTGATCGACCGCACCGCTGACAGCATCGTGCTGAGCGCCGGTGTGCAGCCCGGTGAGCGTGTGGTCACCGCCGGCGTCAACAGCCTCAAGCCTGGCCAGAAGGTCACCTTCGACGAGGATGCGCAATGAAAGGAAGCTTCAACCTGTCCGACTGGGCACTCAAGCATCAATCGTTCGTCTGGTACCTGATGTTCGTTAGCCTGTTGATGGGGATTTTTTCCTACTTCAACCTGGGCCGCGAGGAAGACCCGTCGTTCACCATCAAGACCATGGTCATCCAGACCCGGTGGCCCGGTGCGACCCAGGACGAAACCCTGTACCAGGTTACCGACCGCATCGAGAAGAAGCTCGAAGAACTCGACTCGCTCGACTACACCAAAAGCTACACCCGCCCCGGCGAATCCACGGTCTACGTGTACCTTCGCGATACCACCAAGGCCAAGGACATTCCGGATATCTGGTATCAGGTGCGCAAGAAAATCCAGGATATTCGTGGCGAATTTCCCGCCGGTATCCAGGGGCCGGGCTTCAACGACGAATTCGGTGATGTATTCGGCTCGATCTATGCCTTTACCGCTGACGGCCTGACCCTGCGCCAACTGCGGGACTACGTGGAACAGGCACGGGCCGAGGTCCGCGATGTACCCAACATCGGCAAGATCGAGCTGGTCGGCACCCAGGACGAAGTGCTGTACCTGAACTTCTCCACCCGCAAGCTGGCAGCCCTGGGCATTGACCAGCGCCAGGTGATGCAGGCACTTCAAGCGCAGAACGCGGTAACGCCGGCCGGCATGATCGAGGCCGGCCCGGAGCGTATCTCGGTGCGTACGTCCGGGCAGTTTGCCTCGGAAAAAGACCTGCAAACCGTCAACTTGAGGATCAACGACCGCTTCTTCCGCCTGGCCGATATCGCCGACATCGAGCGCGGCTACGTCGACCCGCCTTCGCCAATGTTCCGTTACAACGGCCAGACAGCCATTGGCCTCGCCATCGGCATGAAGGCCGGCGGTAACATCCAGGTGTTCGGTGCGGCGTTGAAAAAGCGCATGGACCAGGTGGTCCAGGACCTGCCGGTGGGTGTCGGTGTACACACCGTTTCTGACCAGGCCGTGGTGGTCAAGCAGGCGGTCGGCGGTTTCACCAGCGCGCTGTTCGAGGCGGTGGTGATCGTGCTGGCCGTGAGCTTTGTCAGTCTTGGCGTGCGCGCCGGGCTGGTGGTGGCCTGCTCGATCCCACTGGTGCTGGCCATGGTGTTCGTGTTCATGGAGTACAGCGGCATCACCATGCAGCGGATTTCGCTGGGTGCGCTGATCATTGCACTAGGCCTGCTGGTGGACGATGCGATGATTACCGTGGAGGTGATGGTCACGCGGCTGGAAATGGGTGAAAGCAAGGAGCAGGCGGCGACGTTCGCCTACACCTCCACAGCCTTCCCCATGCTTACCGGCACCTTGGTGACCGTGGCCGGGTTCGTGCCTATCGGCCTCAACGCCAGCTCTGCGGGTGAATACACCTTCACCCTGTTCGCGGTGATTGCCGTGGCCCTGATCGTGTCGTGGGTGGTGGCTGTGTTCTTCGCGCCGGTGCTTGGCGTGCATATTCTCAAAGGCGACAAGCTCAAGGCTCACGAGGCTGAGCCTGGCCGGGTCGGGCGGGCATTTGAAGGCGGGTTGCTGTGGTGCATGCGCAACCGCTGGTTGACCATCATCGGCACCGTGGTGCTGTTTGCCCTGGCGATCTTCTGCATGCGTTTTGTGCAGAACCAGTTTTTCCCGTCCTCGGACCGCCCGGAAATTCTCGTCGACCTCAACCTGCCGCAGAACGCCTCGATCGAGGAGACGCGCAAGGTGGTCGACCGCTTCGAGGCACGGATCAAGGACGACCCGGACCTGGTGCACTGGAGTACCTACATCGGCCAGGGCGCGATCCGCTTCTACCTGCCCCTCGATCAGCAGTTGCAGAACCCTTACTACGCGCAGCTGGTGATTGTCAGCAAGGGCTTCGAAGAGCGTGAGGCCATGATGGACCGCCTGCGGAAGATCCTGCACGAAGAGTTCGTCGGCGTCGGCACCAACGTGCAATCGCTGGAGATGGGCCCGCCGGTAGGCCGGCCGATCCAGTACCGGGTCAGCGGTGCCGACATCGACCAGGTGCGCAAACACGCCATCGAGCTGGCCACCTTGCTCGACCAGAACGAGCACATCGGCGAGATGATCTACGACTGGAACGAGCCGGGTAAGGTGCTGCGCGTGGAAATTGCCCAGGACAAGGCACGCCAGCTGGGGCTGTCGTCCGAAGATGTTGCCAATGTGATGAACAGCATCGTCAGTGGCGTGCAGATCACCCAGGTCAACGACAACATCTACCTGGTCGATGTGGTCGCGCGCGCCGAAGACAGCGAGCGTGGCTCGCCTGATACCCTGCAGAACCTGCAAATTCTCACCCCTAACGGCACGTCGATCCCGCTGCTGTCGTTCGCCACCGTGCGCTACGAACTGGAACAGCCGCTGGTGTGGCGCCGCGACCGCAAGCCGACCATCACCATCAAGGCCTCAGTCAATGGCGAGATCCAGCCCACTGACCTGGTGGCCCAGCTGAAGCCAAAAATTGACGAGTTCGCCAGCAAGCTGCCGGTCGGTTACGAAGTGGCCACGGGGGGTACGGTTGAAGAAAGCAGCAAGGCCCAGGGGCCGATCGCCAAGGTCATCCCACTGATGCTGTTCCTCATGGCGACCTTCCTGATGATCCAGTTGCACAGCGTGCAGAAGCTGTTCCTGGTGGTCAGCGTGGCGCCGCTGGGGCTGATTGGCGTGGTGTTGGCGCTGGTGCCTACGGGTACGCCGATGGGCTTTGTGGCGATCCTCGGCATCCTTGCGCTGGCGGGCATCATCATTCGTAACTCGGTGATCCTGGTGACCCAGATCGACGAGTTCGAAGCCCAAGGCCTGTCGCCGTGGGATGCGGTGGTGGAGGCCACCAACCATCGGCGCCGGCCGATCCTGCTGACCGCGGCGGCGGCGAGCCTGGGCATGATCCCGATTGCACGCGAGGTGTTCTGGGGCCCCATGGCCTACGCCATGATTGGCGGGATCATCGTGGCGACCTTGCTGACGCTGCTGTTCCTGCCGGCGCTGTACGTGGCCTGGTACAAGATCCGCGAGCCGCAGAAACACGCCTGAAGGCCCATATGGCCCCTTGTAGGAGCGGGTTTACCCGCGAATGCGATGGTGCATCGACCACCGTATTCGCGGGTAAACCCGCTCCTACAAGGGGCGTGTGCTTTTAAATGGTTATATAAAAATTCTTAAACAGTATTTTTAAGAATAATCCCGCCTCACTACTATTGCCCTCAAGCCAGGCGCAAATCCCCTTCAAACCTCTGCCCGGCGCCCTCACTCCAAGGAGAACGAGCATGAGTGCATCTCTGCGTAGCATCGACGGTCAGGACGAAGCCACCATCTTGCGTGAAATCCAGAGCGCCCTGCGCGACCTGCGTTTCGGTGCGGTGGAGATTACCGTGCACAACGCTCAGGTCGTACAGATCGAGCGCAAGGAGAAGTTCCGCCTGCAACAGCCCGGCAACAAGCCCGGCTGATCGGCGCCACAACATCCAAAACTAGAAAAATGCCAATCGGGAGCTTCACCATGTCCATCCGCCGTTATGCGCTCGCCGCCGTGGCCAGTGCTGTTTTTGCCGGTTCCGCCATCGCCAAGGACTACGAACTGCTCAACGTGTCCTATGACCCGACCCGTGAGCTGTACCAGCAGTACAACGCCGAGTTCATCAAACACTGGCAACAGGCCCACCCGGGTGACAAGGTGAAAATCCAGCAATCCCATGGGGGTTCGGGCAAGCAGGCCCGTGCGGTGATCGACGGCCTGCGCGCCGACGTGGTGACCCTGGCCCTGGCCGGTGACATCGACGAAGTGGCCAAGCTTGGCAAGACCCTGCCCGAGAACTGGCAGACCCGCCTGCCTGACGCCAGCACCCCGTACACCTCGACCATCGTGTTCCTGGTGCGCAAGGGCAACCCGAAAGGCATCAAGGACTGGGGCGACCTGATCAAGAAGGACGTGTCGGTCATCACTCCGAACCCGAAAACCTCCGGCGGTGCACGCTGGAACTTCCTCGCAGCGTGGGCGTACGGCCTGAAGGCCGGCGGTAGCGAAGAGAAGGCCAAGGCCTATGTGCAGGAGTTGTTCAAGCATGTACCGGTGCTGGATACCGGCGCCCGTGGTTCGACCATCACCTTCGTCAACAATGGCCAGGGCGACGTGTTGCTGGCCTGGGAAAACGAAGCCTTCCTGGCCCTGAAGGAAGACGGTGGTGCCGACAAGTTCGAGATCGTCGTGCCGTCGCTGTCGATCCTTGCCGAGCCGCCAGTGGCTGTGGTCGACAAAAACGCCGAGAAGAAGGGCAATACCGAGATTGCCACCGAATACCTCAAGCACCTGTACAGCCCGGCCGGGCAGAAGATTGCCGCCGAGAACTTCTACCGCCCGCGTGACGAGAAAGTCGCTGCGGAGTTCGGCAAGCAGTTCCCGAAACTGGACCTGGTGACCATCGACAAGGACTTTGGTGGGTGGAAGACTGCACAACCGAAATTCTTCAATGATGGCGGTGTGTTCGACCAGATCTATCAGGCACAGTAAGGGCCAAAGGAAAGCGGGGCCGCGTTGCGGGCCATTCGCGACACAAGGCCGCTCCCACAAGGAACCATGATCCCCTGTGGGAGCGGCCTTGTGTCGCGAATGGGCTGCCAAGCAGCCCCAGGATTCAAAAGCTTGCACCGGCCCGGGATTGTTTCCGGGCTTAGTGCGTTCAACCAGGGATATTTATGTCGCGTCGTATCTCCCCCGTCATACCCGGCTTCGGGCTGACGCTGGGCTACACCTTGGTGTACCTCAGCCTGATCGTGCTGATACCGCTGGCGGCCATGTTCATCCATGCCTCGCAGCTGACCTTCGAGCAGTTCTGGAACATCATCAGTGCGCCGCGAGTGATCGCTGCGCTCAAGCTGAGCTTCGGCACCGCCCTGTTCGCCGCCATCATCAACGGTGTGATCGGTACCCTGCTGGCCTGGGTGCTGGTGCGTTACACCTTCCCCGGGCGCAAGATCATCGATGCGATGATCGACCTGCCGTTTGCCTTGCCCACCGCGGTTGCCGGTATCGCCCTGACGGCCCTGTACGCGCCGCAGGGCTGGGTCGGCCAGTTCGCCACCGACCTTGGCTTCAAGATCGCCTACACCCCGCTGGGCATCACCCTGGCACTGACCTTCGTGACCTTGCCGTTCGTGGTGCGCACGGTGCAGCCGGTGCTGGCCGACATCCCACGTGAAGTGGAAGAGGCCGCAGCCTGCCTGGGGGCCAAGCCACTGCAGGTGTTCCGCCACATCCTGGCGCCGGCCCTGCTGCCGGCATGGCTCACCGGCTTTGCCCTGGCCTTCGCCCGTGGCGTGGGCGAGTATGGTTCGGTGATCTTCATTGCCGGCAACATGCCGATGAAGACCGAGATCCTGCCGCTGCTGATCATGGTCAAGCTCGACCAGTACGACTACACCGGCGCGACCGCCATCGGCGTGTTGATGCTGGTGGTTTCCTTCATCCTGCTGCTGCTGATCAACCTGCTGCAGCGCCGCATCGAAACCCCCTGAAGGAGGCCGGCATGTCCAGTTCATCCCTGAGTGCAAGTGCCGCAGCCAACGCCGCCCGCCGTGGCAGCGCCACGTCACGGC
The DNA here is from genome assembly GCF_036961695.1 of Pseudomonas sp. CGJS7. NCBI lineage: Bacteria > Pseudomonadati > Pseudomonadota > Gammaproteobacteria > Pseudomonadales > Pseudomonadaceae > Pseudomonas > Pseudomonas sp. CGJS7. The sequence goes on from NZ_JBAMDI010000068.1 coordinate 20,062, forward strand.
GTATCCTGATCGGCCTTGGCTGGCTGGTGTTCGCCCTGTTCCTGCTGCTGCCGCTGGTGATCGTGGTATCGCAGGCGCTGAAGAACGGTTTTGGCACCTTCTTCGAGGCGATATTCGAACCCGATGCGTTGTCGGCGCTGAAGCTGACCCTGCTCGCCGTGGTTATCTCGGTGCCGCTCAACCTGGTATTTGGCGTAAGCGCCGCCTGGTGCGTGAGCAAGTACACCTTCCGTGGCAAGAGCATCCTGGTCACCCTGATCGACCTGCCGTTCTCGGTGTCCCCCGTGATCGCCGGCCTGGTCTACGTGCTGATGTTCGGCGCGCAAGGCCTGCTCGGGCCGTGGCTGCAGGACCACGATATCCAGATCGTGTTCGCCCTGCCGGGCATTGTCCTGGCGACCATTTTCGTGACCGTGCCGTTCGTGGCCCGTGAGCTGATCCCGCTGATGCAGGAGCAAGGCACGCAAGAGGAGGAGGCTGCACGGCTGCTCGGTGCCAACGGCTGGCAGATGTTCTGGCACGTGACCCTGCCGAACATCAAATGGGGCCTGATTTACGGCGTGGTGCTGTGTACCGCGCGGGCCATGGGCGAGTTCGGCGCGGTGTCGGTGGTGTCGGGCCACATCCGTGGCGTGACCAACACCTTGCCGCTGCATGTGGAGATCCTCTACAACGAGTACAACCACGTCGCGGCCTTCAGCGTGGCCAGCCTGTTGCTGATCCTGGCGCTCTTCATCCTGCTGCTCAAGCAGTGGAGCGAGAACCGTATTAACCGCCTGCGCCACAGCGCCGCGGAGGAATGATTCATGTCGATCGAAGTTCGTAACGTCAGCAAGCGCTTCAACAGCTTCCAGGCCCTGAACGCTATCAACCTGGACATCAACAGCGGCGAGCTGGTGGCTTTGCTCGGCCCGTCCGGCTGTGGCAAGACCACCCTGCTGCGCATCATTGCCGGCCTGGAAACCCCGGACCAGGGCAACATCGTGTTCCATGGCGAGGACGTTTCCGGCCATGATGTGCGTGACCGTAACGTCGGGTTCGTGTTCCAGCACTACGCGCTGTTCCGCCACATGAGCGTGTTCGACAACGTTGCCTTCGGCCTGCGCATGAAGCCCAAGGGCGAGCGCCCGAGCGAGAGCAAGATTGCCGAGAAGGTGCATGAGCTGCTGAACATGGTGCAACTGGACTGGCTGTCCGACCGCTACCCCGAGCAGCTTTCCGGTGGCCAGCGTCAGCGTATCGCCCTGGCCCGCGCCCTGGCGGTGGAGCCGAAGGTGCTGCTGCTGGACGAGCCATTCGGTGCGCTGGATGCCAAGGTGCGCAAGGAGCTGCGTCGCTGGCTGGCGCGGCTGCACGAGGATATCAACCTGACGTCGGTGTTCGTTACCCACGACCAGGAAGAAGCCATGGAAGTAGCCGACCGCATCGTGGTAATGAACAAGGGCGTGATCGAGCAGATCGGCTCGCCGGGTGAAGTGTACGATCAGCCGGCCAACGATTTCGTCTACCACTTCCTCGGTGACTCCAACCGCCTGGCCTTGAGCGAAGGGCATCACGTGCTGTTTCGCCCGCACGAGGTGTCGCTGTCGCGGCACGAGACCGAAGGGCACCATGCGGCCGAGGTGCGCGACATTCGGCCGTTGGGTGCAACCACGCGGGTGACCTTGAAGGTGGAAGGTCAGAGTGAGCTGATCGAGGCCGAAGTGGTGAAAGACCATGACAGCCTGACCGGGTTGGCGCGGGGAGAGACGTTGTTCTTCCGGCCGAAGGTGTGGCAGAAGGTGGCGGATATCTAAATCGCACAAGGCAAAGAGAGCCCGGGCATGGTCCCGGGTTTTTCTTGCCTGAACGCGTGACAGGGCAGCTTTGCAGCCTTTCTCAAGCGAGTGGCTGTAGCCTGCTTGTTATGCAATATGGGTATTAATAAATATCTTCTTATTCCTTTACGAATATTCACCCCTCCCTATACTTGTCTCCAAGCACGCAAACTTACTGGAGGCGTCCCCATGCGCAATGAGTCGATTCGCTACCTGATTGTGCCGGGTTGGCAAGGATCGCCAGACAACCATTGGCAGAGTCACTGGCAGCGCACCCTGCCCAACAGTGCACGGGTTGAACAGCAAGACTGGCTCACCCCGCAGCGGCAGGACTGGGTGCACGCGTTGGAGCAGGCGATTGCCGCCGACCGCTCGCCGGTGATCCTGATTGCCCACAGCCTTGGTTGCATCACTGTCGCCCATTGGGCAGCGCAGGCAAGCTCGGCCTTGCTACGGCAGGTGCGTGGTGCACTGCTGGTGGCGCCGGCAGATGTCGAACGGCCCACTTGCGCACCCGTGCTGCGCAACTTTGCGCCGATCCCTACCGAGGTGCTGCCGTTCCCTAGCCAGGTCGTCAGCTCGGACAACGACCCAGCCGTGAACGTGCCACGGGCGCTGTACCTGGCCCAGGCATGGGGCGCCGAAGCGGGTTTGCTGAGCAATGCCGGGCACATCAACGTCAAGTCCGGTCATGAGCGCTGGGAACAAGGTTTCGCCTACCTGTATCGCTTGCAGAGCCGGATTGAGCAGCGCGCACTGCGCCGCGCCTGATCGGCCTTATTGTTCACCCTTTGCCTGACGCCTGGCCATTACGGGCCTGGGGCGGGAGTTCGTCATGACTTTTCAAAACCCGTTCGGCCAGCCGCTGTTGACCTTCCCCGAGCTGGACAAGAGCCCGCTGAGCATTCGTGCCAAGGCGCTGGTGTTTATCGACCCGCGCTCGCAGCAGCTGCGCGAGGACCTTGAGCGCCTGGCGCCACAACCTTTGCCGGTGCTGATCCGTGGCGAGACCGGCACGGGCAAGGAGCTGCTGGCCCGGCAGATCCACCGTACCAGCGACCGTGGAGGGTTGTTCGTGTCCGTCAACTGCGCGGCCATCAGCCCCACCTACGCCGATGCCGAGCTGTTTGGCTATAGCGCCGGCAGCCATGGCGGTACGGCCAGCAGCCGCGCCGGCTGGTTCGGTTCGGCCAGCGGCGGCACCTTGTACCTGGACGAGATTGCCGACTTGCCACTGGCGATCCAGGGCAAGCTGCTGGCGGCTCTGGAAAACCGCGAGGTCACTCGGGTGGGCGCGCAGCAGCCACAGCCGGTGGATGTGCGTCTGGTAGCCGCCACCAGCATCGACCTGGCCCGTGTGGTGCGTGCAGGGCGCTTCAACGAGCGCCTGTACCAGTATTTGCGCGAGGGCGCGCTGGAACTGCCGCCGCTGCGCGAGCGGCCGGGCGATATCCTGCCGCTGGCCGAGTACTTCGCGGGTATCTACAGCGTGCGCCTGCAGCGGCCTGTGCCCTTGGTGAGCGAGGCGGCGCAGCGGGTTCTGGAGGGGCATTTCTGGCCCGGCAATACCCGCGAACTGGAGAACGTCATCCACTTTGCCTTGCTGGTCAATGACGGCGAAGAGATCCTGCCCGAAGACCTCGACCTGCCTGACCCCGCGCGTTAGATATCGCTCCTGGGTAAAGAGGCTGATGCCATTCTGTTTTTGGAATAAGCAGCTAAGCAAAAGATATTGTTGCGGAATAAAAAATTTGGGTATCGTCCGCCTCACGCCCACTGGTGAACCGGTTGGGCACCCGATTCGCCATCGTCGATGGCCCAGATTCAGAACAAGGACCACCATGAAGAAGACCCTGCTGACCACTGCCCTGGCTGCTGCCCTGTCGTTCTCCGGCCTGGCCGCTGCTGCCGAGAAACTGGTGGTTGCCGCTACCCCGGTACCGCACGCCGAAATCCTCGAATTGATCAAGCCGACACTGGCAAAAGAAGGCGTGGACCTTCAGATCAAGGTCTTCACCGATTACGTGCAGCCGAACGTGCAGGTGGACCAGAAGCGTCTGGACGCCAACTACTTCCAGACCCTGCCGTACCTGCAGAACTTCAACGAAGGCAAGGGCACCCACCTGGAAACCGTGGTGGGTGTACACGTAGAGCCCTTCGGTGGCTACTCGAAGAAGGTCAAGGCCCTGAGCGAGCTGAAAGAAGGCGCAACCGTTGCCATCCCTAACGAGGGCAGCAACAGCGGCCGCGCGCTGCTGCTGCTGCAGAAGGCCGGCCTGATTACCCTGAAAGACCCGAAGAATGCCCTGGCCACCCCCAAGGATATCGCCGAGAACCCGAAGAAGCTGAAGTTCCGCGAGCTTGAGTCGGCCATGCTGCCCCGTGTGCTGGACCAGGTCGACCTGGACATGATCAACACCAACTACGCCCTGGAAGCTGGCCTGAACCCGGCTAAAGATGCACTGGTGATCGAAGGTGCCGACTCGCCTTACGTGAACTTCCTGGTCGCCCGTCCGGACAACAAGGACAGTGAGGCCATCCAGAAACTGGCCAAGGCCCTGACCAGCCCTGAAGTGAAGGAATTCATTGCCAAGAAGTACCAAGGTGCGGTGCTGCCGGCGTTCTGATGCGCTTGCTTCACCTTGCATGACCCAACGCCGACACCTTTGTGTCGGCGTTTTCATTGCTGGGATCTCTGAAAGCTGGCGCGATCCCTGTGGGAGCGGGTTTACCCGCGAAGAATCCAACGCGGTGCATGGCACCGGCTGCGCCGGTGTTCGCGGCTAAAGCCCCACAGTGCTCGCGCAAGCTTTTGGGTTTTGAGCAAGGCAGCCCCTTACGGCCCTGGCACCAATCGCAAGGTACTCTGCGCCGGTATTACCCCCATCTGTGCCTTCTGATACTGCCCCTGCACATACCCTTCGGCCTGGTCCGCGTAATGGCGGTCATACGGCACGCCACTCTGCCCAACCGGGTTGCTGGTCAGCGCCTGCCCGGCATCGGCAAAGTCGATCAGCCGCCGCGTCGACGGCCCATAGGTCACCGGCCATGGCGCAGAGCTGATCTTCGCCGAGAGGTTGTTCGGCACTTCATGGGTACCAGGTGCGGCGAAAGGCCCAACGTTGAACAGCAGGTTCAGCGGCTTTTTCACCCCAAGCGGATGGTTGTGGGTCAGGGTATGGGCCTTGCCCCATTGCCAGCTGGCTGGGTCCTTGCCGAGGGTGTCGCGCAAGTGGCCAAGGCTCTTCTGCCAGGCTTCGCGCACGATCGAGCTGCGGTCAGTGCGCTGGTTGGCGCCGCGGGTGTTCCACCAGGGCGACTCGGCATCGGCGGCCAGGCGTGGCAGCGCGGCATCGATGGCACGGGTGCTGATCAGCACCGGGAACCAGGTGTCGCCCAATTCGTCATGCAACGCGGCATAGGCCAGCTCGTAGAGGAACTGGTTGAACAGCGTGGCGCTGGTTGAGTCCAGTGGATAGTCGCCGCGCCAGGCAGCCAGCTGCTCGACCAGTTCCTCTTCCTCGTCACCCTGGGCGATCTGACGCAACGTCGCTAGCAGCGGTGCCAAGGTGCGCGGGCCGTAATCGCTGGCCGTATCGAGTTGCAGCGCCTGGCTGTTCTGCATGTCCCATTTCACCTCCGGATTGGCCAGCTGGCGATCGAGCTGGCGGCCGCGGTCGGCGAGGTTGTAGTAGCCGGGTATCGGCACCACGGCGGGTGGCTGGTAGTTGGCCGAGACGATATAACCGCTGGCCGGATTCTCCTGTTGCGGGTTGACGCTGAAGGGGTAAAAGCCGGGTTTGTCGCCCTGGCTGCTGGCGCCGTCGAGGATGAACGCCGGGTTCACACCGTCCGGGCGAATCGGCAGTTTCGCCGCCGCCCACCAGCCGATATCGCCACGGGCATTGGCCCAGACGAAGTTCAGCCCCGGCGCCTGCACCTTGGCAGCCGCTTCGCGCATCTTGCCCAGGGTGTCGGCGCGATTGAGCTGGTAAAAGCCTTCGAGGATCGGGTTCTCGGTTTCGAGGAACGCCCACCACATGGCAATCGGCGTGGCCCCTGCCGTGGCGCCGAGGACTTCGTTGACGATTGGCCCGTGGGGTGAGCGGCGCAGGTTGATGGTGACCGGTTGCTCGCCTTTGATTGCAATCTGCTGCTCGGTCTTTTCCAGTGTGCGCCACTGGCCATCGACCATGACCTGGTCAGCGTTGGCAGGGTTGGTCTTTTCTGCGATCAGGTCGACGTCGTCGTTCTGGAACATGGTCAGGCTCCAGCCGAAGTCACGGTTGTGGCCGAGCAGAGCGAACGGGTTAAGTGCCTGAAAATAGCCGTAGAGGTTGAATCCGGGCGCTGACAGCTCGGCCTCGTACCACACCGCAGGTACGGCAAAGCTGATGTGCGGGTCGCCAGCCAGCAACGGCTTGCCACTGCGGGTGCGGCTACCCGCGACCGCCCAGGCGTTGCTGCCTTCGAACTGCGGGATGCCGGCGTCGCCCAGCGCCTCATCGCTTAAGCGCGCAAGTGTTTCCAGGCTTTGCCAGTCGGCAGCGGCCAGTGGCGTGCCCAGTGCGCCCTCGGGTTGCCAGTCAAGGTCGAATATTTTCAGGTAGTCAGGCCCCAGCTGGTCGCGGATGTAGGTCAGAGCAGGCTCGGTGCGGAACGCGGCGGCAAAACTGTAGGCCAGGTAGCCGGCGATGCTCAGCGTGTCCTCGGCGGTGAACGGGCTCGGGGTGATGCCGAGTAGGTCGAATTCCGTGGGCTTGGGGTGGCTGGCCTGCCAACTGTTGACCCCGTCGAGGTAGGCTTGCAGGGCCTGCCATGCCGGCGCCTGCGGATCCTGCCGCTTGGCCATCAGCGCGGCCTGCTCGCGTATGCGCAGGCTACGGAACAGGGTGTCGGTGGGCAGCAGCTTGTCGCCGAGCACTTCGGCCAGCTCGCCACGGGCCAGGCGGCGCATGATCTCCATCTGGAACAATCGGTCCTGGGCATGCACGTAGCCCAGTGCGCGGTAAAGGTCCGGCTCGCTCTGTGCCTGCAGGTGGGGCACGCCGCGTGCGTCGTAGCGCACGCTGACCGGCGCTTGCAGGCCGGCAACGGCGACCTCGCCCTCGCGCTGCGGCAGCTTGCCCTGAACGTACCAGTACCCGGAGGCGCCAGCGGCCACGGTGACTACCACCGCCAGCAGGGTCAGGCTGCGCTTCATTCAGACTCCTTGTGCATTCAAACGAAAAATGTGGTCCGATCATCGGCGGATTCGCGAACAGAGCATAGCCCCAGGAAGGAGTTTCCATGTCCCTCAGCGAAAAACACAAAATGCTCACCGGCCAGCTCTACCACGCTGGCTGCCCTGAACTGCAGGCCGAGCAGATCGCCAACAAGCACTGGATGCATCGCTACAACAACAGTGTCGAACTGCTCAACGACGCACGCCACGGGCTGCTTGTGGAGCACTTTGGCCAGGTTGGCGAAGGCGCGGTGATTCGCCCGCCGTTCTATTGCGACTACGGCTACAACATCAGCGTTGGCCGTAATACTTTCATGAACTTCAACTGCGTGATCCTCGACGTGGTGCCGGTGCGTATCGGCGAGGACTGCCAGATCGGCCCCAACGTGCAGATCTATACCGCCGACCATCCGCTCGATCCTGAAGTGCGGCGCAGCGGGCTGGAGAGCGGGCGGCCGGTGACCATCGGCGACAACGTGTGGATTGGCGGTGCGGCGATCATCCTGCCGGGGGTGACCATCGGTGATAACGCCATCGTCGGCGCCGGCAGTGTGGTGACCCGGGATGTGCCCGCGGGCGCGACGGTGGTGGGTAACCCGGCGAGGGTCCGTCAGCCCGACCAAGGGCAGTAGCAGCCTACCGCCAGGGTATTGGAGGCGTTGACCTGGCGGCCGTCGAGCAAAGCCTTGAGGATTGGCTCGATGAAGCTGTTGCTGGCGTTGCACACGGCACCTTCGCTGTAGGGGCCAAAATAAGCCAGGCGGCCTTGCCGGTCCCAGATGGCCACGGCCGGGGACGCCGGCAGGTGCTCGCTGCCGGGCAGGTGGGTGATGGGTTGCAAGCTGCCGATATTGGCCGGCAGCTGGCCGTGGCTGCCGGGTTTTTGCAGCACATGGAAGGTAACGTCGTGGCCAGCGAACTGGCTGATAAGGTCGCCCAGGTGCTGTTGGTTGCCGACGTTGCATGGGCAGGCCGGGTCCCAGAAATGCACCACGCGGATCGGGCCAGCACCGGCCAGCTCGGCAGGTAGCTGTAACTGGCTGCCGTCGAACAGCGTGGCCTGGTTGTCGAACGGGCGCAGGTAGCGGGCCTGAAAGGCGCTATAGGCCTGCCAGAGGATTACGGCGCCGACCAACAAGGCGATGACCGTGCACAGCGGTTTGATGATTCGGCTATTCATGAAGAGTCGGTGGCCCTTGTGGTAGCAACTGTCTTGCTCAGTTTCTAAAAGCTGGCGCGATCCCTGTGGGAGCGGCCTTGCGTCGCGAAAGGCCGCTCCCACAATTAGTTCGATGCTGGTTGTTCGAGGTGAGCAAGCTTGCCATGGCGCCGGCCAGAGCTGAAGATTCCAGATCAATACTTGCATCAATGTGGATGTACCCGATGCCCCCTGCCTTTCACCCCGACCGCCTGCGCACCAGCCTGGCGCCGTTCACCACTCGCCAGCCCCTGTCGGCACAAGCGCAGGACTACCAGCGCTTCTATGGCCTAAACCTGCCGGCACACAGCTGGCTGGGCAGCTTTCAGGCGGCGGGGTTCGACCTGGTCGGGCAGGCCTGGCTACCCGAGCAGCCCAGCGCGACGTTGTTCCTGCTGCACGGCTATTACGACCACATGGGCCTCTACCGGCATGTGATTGCGTGGGCACTCAAGCAAGGTTTTGCGGTGATCAGTTGCGACCTGCCCGGCCACGGCCTGTCCAGCGGCGAGCGGGCCAGCATCACTGACTTCGCGGTGTACCAGCAGGTGCTGGAGGCCCTGTTCGAACAGGCGCACACGCTGCAACTGCCGCACCCGTGGCACCTTTGTGGGCAGAGCACGGGGGGGGCGATTGCCGTGGACCATCTGCTGCACCAGGGCGCACGCAGCCCCGTCGATGGCCAGGTCATCCTGCTGGCCCCGCTGGTGCGGCCAAGTTCCTGGCGTTGGTCGAAGTTCAGTTATTGCGTGCTGCGCCACTTCGTCAATGGCATCGAACGGCGCTTCAGTGAGAACACCAACGACCCGGCCTTCCTGCCGTTCCTGGAGGCCGACCCGCTGCAACCGCGTCGCCTGCCAACGGCCTGGGTGGGCGCACTGATCGCCTGGGTCAAACGCATCGAGGCCGCGCCGCGCAGTGCGCGTCGGCCATTGATCGTGCAGGGGGAGGCAGATGGCACGGTGGACTGGCCCTACAACCTCGAAGTGCTCAAGGCCAAGTTTGCCGAGCCGCAGATCCTGATGCTGCCCGAGGCCCGTCACCACCTGGCCAACGAGTTGCCGGGCATCCGCCAGCGCTACTTCGACTTCATCGACCAGCGCCTGGGCTGATCACTTCAGGTCGTTGGTGCTCTGGCCAACCGCCAGGCCGGCACGTACAGCGGCCAGGGCCGCCTGGTAGTAAGCCTTGCCCTCGGGCGACTCGGCAAAGGTGGCGAACGCTTCCAGCTCGGCATCGGACAGGTCGCGGTAGACGTACAGCAGGGTGTTGTTCAGGTCTTCGCCAATCTGCCCCATCAACCGCTGGCGCTGGCCATCCAGCAGGCTCTGGGCCTGGCCGCCGCCGAACAGGCCGGGGATCATCGAGCTGAGGCTGTCGGCGGCTACACCGGCGATGGCAAGGCTCACTTCGGCGCCGGCTTCACGCGCAGGCAGGGCTTGGGCCAGGTGGCCGATGACCAGCAGGCGATCGTCGCTGGCCTGGATCTTGGGCAGGCCTTTGGCGTTCTTGGCCAGTTCGTCCTTGCGGGTGGCCTTGAGCTCGGCCGCCACCACTTTGCGCCCTAGCGGTGACTGGAAGAAGGCCAGGGCCGGTGCCGGGTTGGCCAGGGTGGCGCGCAGCTTTGCCTGGGCGCGACGGTCCACCGCCTGGGCCTGGAAGCGCTGGTTGCTGTTGTTGACCAGCGCCTGGTAGACGGCGGGTGGCAAACTGTTGCGGTAGCGCTCCTGGGCAGCGGTCAGGGCATCGTTGAAGTGGGCGCGCTGGTCGGGCCAGCCGGCGGCCTTGTACAGTTGATCCAGGTTGTCTGCCCAGACAGGCATGGTGCAGATCATCAGCAGAATCAGGGAAAACAGACGGCGCATTCAGGACTCCTGTCGGCAGGTGGCTATTGTCCTTGGCCCGGCGCCGGTTTGTCGAGATACCCGCGTGTTTCTCGGCCAAGTGGCGCTGTGCGGCGACAGGGCGAATGGATATGATGCGCGCCATGCACATATCCCCTGAACACCCGATGCTTGCGGCCGTCGTCGACGATCTGGCCACCCATGGCTGGTCCCAGCAGGCGCACTTTTTGCCTGCCGACCTGGTGCGCGCACTTGCAGCCGAGTGCCGGCGCCGTGATGCCGAAGGCGAACTCAACCCCGCAGGGGTTGGGCGGGGAGCTACCCAGGAGGTGCGCGAAACCATTCGCGGTGACCAGATCCAGTGGATCGACCCGGGGCAGGCCGAGGCCTGCGACCAGTACCTGGCGGCCATGGATCAGCTGCGCCTTGCAATCAACCAAGGCCTTTTCCTGGGCCTGGAAGACTTCGAATGCCACTTTGCCCTGTATCCACCGGGGGCATTCTATCGCCGGCACCTGGATCGTTTTCGCGACGATGACCGGCGCATGGTCTCGGCGGTGCTTTACCTCAATGAAGGCTGGCAACCGCATGACGGTGGCCAGTTGCGCATGTTCCTGGCCGACGGTGTCGAGCACGATGTCGAGCCAGTGGCCGGTTGCCTGGTGGTATTCCTGTCGGGCGAAGTGCCTCACGAAGTACTGCCGGCCGGGCGTGAGCGGCTGTCATTGACCGGCTGGTTCAGGCGGCGTGGCAATGACCCGTTCTGATAGGCCCAAGGTGCTGGTGAGCGCCTGTCTGTTGGGGCAGCCAGTTCGCTATGACGGCCGGGCCAGCGGCCATCCCGATTTGTTGCAGCAGTGGCAGGCCGAAGGGCGCGTAGTGCCGTTGTGCCCCGAGGTAGCAGGCGGCTTGCCGACACCGCGGCCGCCAGCGGAGATCCCGGGAGGGCAGGGCAGCGCAGTGCTCGAGGGTGACACACAGGTGCTGACAGTGACGGGTGAAGATGTCAGTGCCGCGTTTCTGGCCGGAGCGCAGATGGCGCTGGAACTGGTGCGGCGGCATGGCATTCGTGTAGCGGTGCTGAAGTCTGGCAGCCCTTCGTGTGGCAACCGGTTGACCTATGATGGCACCTTCAGTGGTGTGAAAGTGGCGGGGGAAGGGGTAACCACGGCGCTGCTGCGGCGGGCGGGAGTGCAGGTGTTCAGCGAGCTGGAACTGGACCAGGCGCAGCGGGCTTTGGCTGATATATCTGTTTGAACCTGTGCCGGCCCTTTCGCGGGTGAACCCGCTGATGGACACACATCGAGGGTTGGACCCAGGCCGCCGTGTAGGAGCGGGTTTACCCGCGAAAGGGCCAGGCCTGCTGGCCAATTTTCACCCGCCGTTCACCGTTGCCGCCGCTACCGTATTCGCGGGTAAACCCGCTCCAACACAGATTGGTGGTGGACACACGTCGAGGGTTGGACCCAGGCCGCCGTAGGAGCGGGTTTACCCGCGAAGAGGCCGGCATAGGTTGCAAACAAGACCTCACTGCCCGCCTGCAGTCTCCTGCACACCCTTGAACCACTTCTGCTCAAGTTCGGCAGTCCGGCCACTGTCTTTCAAACGTTGCAACGCATTGTTTACAGCACTTTCAAAAGCCGGGTTGTCCTTCTGGAACGGGATCACCAGCTTCTTCTCGCCAATCGGCAGGCTTACATCGAGCGGGCCGTCGCCTGTGAGCGATTCACTCGACGGGGTGAATGTGATGTCGTACTTGCCACTCTCGACACCCGCCAGCACTTCGGTAGCCGGGGCTTCGACGAACTCGGCGCGCAAATCCAGTTCCTTGGCCAGGGCCTGGCCAAATTCGATGTCGAAACCTGTCAGGTGGTCGTCTTGCTTGAAGGCGTATGGCGAGTTCTCGGCCTGTACGGCAATGCGCAGTTCGCCCCGGTCGGCGATTTCGTCGATCAGCTCCGCCTGAGCCAATGGACTGATCAGTACTGCCAGCAGTACCCCTATGGTCGAACGCATGTATGCCCCTTTTCTTTTAGCAGTTTGAAATCGATCGCCACGGCTTTCTTCCTCGCCGTGATCGAGCGCAGCCTATGACCTTCAAGCCTCGGCATTGTTTAACCCTGACGGAAATATTTCTATCAGGCAATGTGAACACCTTGGCGGTTATTTCAACTAAGGTGAACTACCGCCGCTTTTGGATGACAGCTGCGGTCAATAAGTGAACCACAGGAGAAGTGAATGAACAGCCTATTTTCGCGTGCTGCCGTTGCCGGTCTGCTGATGGGAGCGTCGGTGTTCGCCAGTGCCGCAGACGCCCTGAAGAGCCAGGAGCCGCCCAAGGAGGCGAAGGTCTTCATCGTTTCCCCCGCCGATGGTGCCACGGTCGACAAGACCTTCACCGTCAAGTTCGGTATCGAGGGTATGGGCCTCAAACCTGCGGGTGACCAAACCCCGCACACCGGGCACCACCATCTGCTGGTGGATGTCGACAAAGAGCCGGTGGCTGACATGCCGCTGCCGACCAGCCTGATGCCAGAGGCCGGCGTCGCACTGCCGAAGGGGCCGCAAGTGCTGCACTTCGGCAAGGCACAGACCGAAACCAGCATTACCCTGACCCCGGGCAAGCACACCCTGCAACTGATTCTGGGTGACCAGTATCATGTGCCGTTCAAGCCTAGCGTCGAGTCGAAGAAGATCACGGTTGAAGTGAAATAAAAAAAGGGAGGCCACCAGGGCCTCCCTTTTTCATACCTCCAGCGACCTTAGAACAGGACGCGCGAACGGATGGTGCCTTTGACCTGTTGCAGTTTTTCCTGCGCCAGGTCCGAGTACTCGGCGTCAACATCGATTACCACGTAACCGACTTTCTCGTTGGTCTGCAGGAACTGACCGGAGATGTTGATACCGTTCTCGGCGAAGACCTTGTTGATCTCGCTGAGCACGCCCGGGATGTTTTCGTGAATGTGCAGCAGACGGTGTTTGCCTGGGTGCGCTGGCAGGGCCACTTCCGGGAAGTTGACCGAGGACACCGAAGTACCGTTGTCGCTGTACTTGACCAGTTTCTCGGCCACTTCCAGGCCGATGTTGGCCTGGGCTTCGGCGGTGGAACCACCGATGTGCGGGGTCAGGATCACGTTGTCGAGGCCGCGCAGCGGGCTCTCGAACTCTTCGTCGTTGGAGCGTGGCTCGACCGGGAACACGTCGATGGCGGCGCCGATCAGGTGCTTGTCCTTGATGGCAGCGGCCAGGTGGTCCAGCTCGACCACGGTGCCACGGGCGGCGTTGATCAGGATCGCGCCCTTCTTCATCGAGCGGATTTCCTTCTCGCCGATCATCCACTGGGTGGATGGCAGCTCAGGCACGTGCAGCGAGACGATGTCGGCCAGGCTCAGCAGCTCGTTCAGGCTGGTGACCTGCACGGCGTTGCCCAGTGGCAGCTTGGTCAGCGGGTCGAAGAAGTACACCTGCATGCCCATGTTCTCAGCCAGTACCGAAAGCTGGGTACCAATCGAGCCGTAGCCGACGATGCCCAGTTTCTTGCCGCGGATTTCGAACGAGTTGGCCGCGCTCTTGATCCAGCCGCCACGGTGGCAGGAGGCGTTCTTCTCTGGGATGCCGCGCAGCAGCAGGATGGCTTCGGCCAGTACCAGCTCGGCGACCGAGCGGGTGTTGGAGTATGGCGCGTTGAACACGGCGATACCGCGCTCGCGGGCAGCTTCCAGGTCAACCTGGTTGGTACCGATGCAGAAGCAGCCAACTGCGACCAGTTTCTTCGCGCAGTCGAAGATCTCTTCGGTGAGCTGGGTACGCGAACGGATGCCGATGAAGTGGGCATCGGCGATCTTTTCCTTCAGCTCGGCTTCCGGCAACGAACCAGTGAGGTATTCGATGTTGGTGTAGCCGGCGGCCTTGAGGGTATCGACCGCGTTCTGGTGCACACCTTCAAGAAGAAGGAACCGGATCTTGCTCTTGTCGAGAGAAGTCTTGCTCATCTGCGTAAACCTGTATCCCGGAGATAAATTGGCGAGGGGTGATGCCAGGCGCGAGGGCAGCCTTAGCATGAACAGCGGGAGGGCTATGCTAGCATACGCGACACAATCTGAGCTTATCCCGACAGGTGAAGAGTGCTCAGGGTGACCATGAATAAGTCGAGAGTTCCAGCGATGACCCATCCCGCTGTTATTGAAGAACTGATGACCCTTGTCGACCCTGGCAAGGTCCTGACTGACCCGGTTTCCCTCGAAGCGTATGGCAAGGACTGGACCAAGCATTACCCGCCTGCGCCCAGCGCCATCGTCTTTCCCAAAACGATAGAACAGGTGCAAGCCATTGTGCACTGGGCCAATGCGCACAAGGTGGCGCTGGTGCCCTCTGGCGGGCGCACCGGGCTTTCTGCCGGCGCCGTGGCGGCCAATGGCGAGGTTGTCGTCGCCTTCGACTACATGAACCAGATCCTTGGCTTCAATGCTTTCGACCGTACTGTGGTTTGCCAGCCAGGGGTCGTCACCCGCCAGCTGCAAACCTACGCCGAAGAGCAAGGCCTTTATTATCCGGTGGACTTCGCTTCCAGCGGTTCCAGCCAGATTGGCGGCAATATCGGCACCAATGCCGGCGGGATCAAGGTGATTCGTTACGGTATGACCCGCAACTGGGTGGCCGGGCTGAAAGTGATCACCGGCAAGGGCGAGTTGCTGGAGCTGAACAAAGACCTGATCAAGAACGCCACCGGCTACGACCTGCGCCAGCTGTTCATTGGTGCCGAGGGTACGTTGGGCTTCGTGGTCGAGGCCACCATGCGCCTGGACCGCGCACCGCGCAACCTCACCGCCATGGTGCTGGGCACACCGGACTTCGACTCGATCATGCCGGTGCTGCACGCCTTCCAGGGCAAGCTGGACCTGACCGCTTTCGAGTTCTTCTCCGACAAGGGGTTGGCCAAGATCCTCGCCCGCGGCGATGTGCCTGCGCCCTTCGCGACGGATTGCCCGTTCTATGCGCTGCTGGAGTTCGAGGCCAGCACTGAAGACGTGGCCAACGAAGCATTGGCTACCTTCGAGCATTGCGTCGAGCAGGGTTGGGTGCTGGATGGGGTGATGAGCCAGAGCGAAACCCAGCTGAAAAACCTGTGGAAGCTGCGCGAGTACCTGTCGGAAACCATTTCGCACTGGACACCGTACAAGAACGACATTTCCGTCACCGTCTCGAAAGTGCCTGCGTTCCTGCGCGATATCGACGCCATCGTCTCAGCGCATTACCCGGACTATGAAGTGGTGTGGTACGGCCATATTGGTGACGGCAACCTGCACCTGAACATCCTCAAGCCTGAGCATATGAGCAAGGACGACTTCTTCGCTTCGTGTGCCAAGGTCAACAAGTGGGTGTTCGAGATCGTCGAGCGTTACAACGGGTCGATTTCTGCCGAGCATGGCGTGGGCATGACCAAGCGCGACTACCTGGGCTACAGCCGTTCCCCCGAAGAAATCGCCTGCATGAAGGCAATAAAGGCCGTGTTCGACCCTAACGGCATCATGAATCCGGGTAAGATCTTCGCACCTGAATAAAAAGCAGTATCCAGAAGGAGTCGGCCATGAGTTACCAGCACCAGTACGTAGACGGCACGCGCATTCACTTCCCCCTGGGCAAGGTGGTGTGCATCGGCCGTAACTATGCCGAGCATGCCAAGGAACTGGACAACCCGATCCCCACCGAGCCGCTGCTGTTCATCAAGCCAGGCAGCTGCGTGGTGCCGGCCGAAGGTGGCTTCAAGATCCCGGCCGAGCGTGGGTCGGTGCACTATGAGGTTGAAATTGCCGTGCTGCTGGGCAAGCCGCTGTCGACCCACCCGAGCGAGGAAGAGGTGCTGGACGCCATTTCCGGTTACGCACCGGCTCTGGACCTGACCCTGCGCGACGTGCAGGCCAAACTGAAGGAAAAGGGCCTGCCTTGGGAGCTGGCCAAGTGCTTTGACGGCGCTTGCGTGCTGCCACCGTTCGTCTCGGCCGCCAGCTTCGAGGACGTGACAGACATCCCGGTGCGCCTGACCGTGAACGGCGAAGTACGCCAGGATGGTAATAGCGCGATGATGCTGAACCCGATCGTGCCGATGATTCAGTACATGGCAGCGCATTTCTCGCTACAAGCGGGGGATGTGATCCTCACCGGTACCCCGGCTGGCGTCGGGCCGTTCAATGTCGGTGACGAGCTGGTGCTGGAGCTGCCGGGTGTGAGCCGCTTCGAAAGCCGGGTGCTTTGACTCGAAACCGCGTCGCTTTCTTCGCGGGTAAACCCGCTCCTACAGGGGTTGCACAGGGCCTTGAACACTGTGCAGTACCTTGGGCACGGGTTTACCGGCGAAGAGGCCGGCCCTGTTTACCGATTTTTCACACCCAATCCGGATAATGCGCGCACCTACGCCCATTTTCCCAGGATCACCGCATGCCATCCTCCTCCAGCGCCCCGGCAACTCCCAAGCGTCGCTTCTACCTGCGCTGGCCCTTCGGCCTGGCCGTGGCGGCGGTGATTGGCTATGGCGTGGCCGTGGCCATGCACTGGGATGACCGCGGTGCACTGTGGGTAAAAGAAAGCTTCGAAAGCACCGCCGAGCGCAGCGAAAGCGTGTGGCTGCCGGATTACCAGGTGGACATCGACGCCAAACCGCTGCCGGGCATGGACGATGATGAAGCCTCGGATGTGGCCTTCAACCCGCAGACCCGCACCCTGTTCGCGGTCATGGGCAAGAACCCGTTCCTGGTCGAGCTGAGCCTGGAGGGCGATGTACTGCGCAAGATCCCGCTCAACGGCTGGAACAACCCCGAGGGCGTCGCGGTGCTGGAAGACGGCAACCTGGCCATCACCGACGAGCGCCTGCACGATCTGACCGTCGTCAAGGTGGACGCGCAGACCACCGCACTGAATCACGACGACTTCCCGAGCCACGACCTGGGCCCTTCGATCAAGAGCAACAAGGGCTTCGAGGCCATCGCCTGGGACCCGCTGCGCCAGCGCCTGATCATTGGCGAGGAGCGCCCGCCCAAGCTGTACACCTGGAACACCGATGGCCGCAGCCCGCTCAAGGGTGAGAAGCAGCCGTTGCCTAGCGATGAACTCGACTTGCGCAACCTGTCTGCGCTGGGTGTCGACCCGCGTACTGGCCACTTGCTGGTGCTTTCGGCCGACTCCAACATGCTGCTGGAGCTGGACGAGCAGGGCCAGCAAGTCAGCTTCATGACGCTGCTGGGCGGCTTCAACGGGCTTGAAGGCACCATTCCGCGGGCGGAAGGGGTGGCCATGGACGACAAGGGCACCTTGTACATGGTCAGCGAGCCGGCGCTTTTCTATCGATTCCAAAAAAACTGACAACATCATCAGATTTGCCTGACGCTTGCATTAAGCTTTGCTTCAGCCATTCATGATTAGATTCGCCATCCTTGTGTCGAGTCTGTCCCTATGCGTCGTTTTGTTCGCCTGTTCCTTGTTCTGGCTGCCCTTGGTCTGCTGCTGCTTGGCTGGGCCGGGCAGGAGTTTCGCCTGTTCGAGCGTGGCTGGTTCAATCTCAAGACCTGGTGGCAGCCTGTGGAGCGCAGCATTGGCCTGGATCGC
The DNA here is from genome assembly GCF_036961695.1 of Pseudomonas sp. CGJS7. NCBI lineage: Bacteria > Pseudomonadati > Pseudomonadota > Gammaproteobacteria > Pseudomonadales > Pseudomonadaceae > Pseudomonas > Pseudomonas sp. CGJS7. The sequence goes on from NZ_JBAMDI010000068.1 coordinate 37,744, forward strand.
TACCGGGTGGTGCTGGAGGCGCAACCGATCGAAGGGCTGGATGATGACATTTCGGCGCTGACCTACGACCCCGACCGCAAAACCCTCTTCACGGTCACCAACGCCCGTTCGGAGCTGATCGAGCTGTCGCTGGATGGCCGTATCCTGCGCCGTGTGCCGCTGACTGGCTTCGGCGACCCGGAGGCTGTGGAGTACGTTGGGCCTAACAGCTATGTGATCACCGACGAGCGTCAGCAACGGCTGATTCGCGTACGTTTGGAAGACGACACGATGTTTCTCGATGCCGGTGATGCCGAACAGCTGACATTGGGTATTGGCCTCAATGGCAACAAAGGCTTCGAGGGCCTGGCCTACGATTCGGCGGGCAAGCGCCTGTTCGTGGCGAAAGAGCGTGACCCGATGCTGATCTATGAGGTGCATGGCTTCCCGCATGACAATCCGGAAAAGCCCTACGCCGTGCATGTGGTGCAGGACCGCAAGCGCGATTCACGGTTGTTTGTGCGGGACTTGTCGAGCTTGCAGTTCGATGAACGCAGCGGGCATTTGCTGGCGTTGTCGGACGAGTCTCGGTTGGTGCTGGAGCTGGATGTACAGGGCCAGCCGCTGAGTACCTTGTCGTTGCGCAAGGGCTTCCAGGGGTTGCAGGCGACGGTGCCGCAGGCGGAGGGGATTGCGATGGATGAAGCGGGGACCATTTACCTGGTCAGTGAGCCGAACCTGTTCTATGTGTTCAAGCAGCCGGCTGACTGATCGCCTGTCAGGGCCTATTCGTGGGTAAACCCGCTCCTACAGGGATCGCCACGGTTCCAGGCCTGTGGGGTACCTTGTAGGAGCGGGTTTACCCGCGAAGGGTTTTACTCGGCCTTCAGGCTCTTCACGCCTTCAGCGGTACCCAGCAGCAGCAGATCCGCCGGCCGCGCCGCGAACAGGCCGTTGGTCACCACGCCGACGATGGCGTTGATCTGCGCTTCCAGCTCCACCGGGTTGGTGATCTGCAGGTTGTACACATCCAGGATCACGTTGCCGTTGTCGGTGACCACGCCTTCACGGTACACCGGGTCGCCACCCAGCTTCACCAGCTGACGCGCCACGTGACTGCGGGCCATGGGGATCACTTCGACCGGCAGCGGGAAGGCCCCCAGTACTGGCACCAGCTTGCTGCCGTCGGCGATGCAGATGAAGGTCTTGGCCACGGCCGCGACGATCTTTTCGCGGGTCAGCGCTGCGCCGCCGCCCTTGATCAGGTGCAGGTGTGCGTCGCTCTCGTCAGCACCGTCCACGTAAAACTCAAGCTCGCTGACGCTGTTCAGTTCGTAGACCGGGATGCCATGGCCCTTCAGGCGCTGGGCAGTGGCTTCGGAGCTGGCGACTGCGCCGTCGAACGCGGTCTTGTGCTGAGCCAGGGCATCGATGAAGAAGTTGGCGGTCGAACCGGTACCGACGCCTACGACGCTCTTTTCATCCAGCTTGGGCAGAATGAAGTCGACAGCGGCCTGGGCGACGGCCTGTTTGAGTTGGTCCTGGGTCATGCGGGCTCCGGAAGGGGCAGGGCGGTTTCAAAGTTGCCTAGTATAACGGCTCGCACGGCTTTGCTGTGGTCGCCCGACGTAGCGCTAGGGTAGACTCCCAGCCCTCGTCCCGCGGCCCAGTGATGCTTTCCCGATGCTCGAACAGTACGTCAAGAAGATCCTCACCTCGCGCGTCTATGACGTTGCCGTCGAAACCCCGTTGCAGAGCGCCGGGCAGCTGAGCAAGCGCCTGGGCAACCAGATTTTGCTCAAGCGCGAAGACCTGCAGCCAGTGTTCTCGTTCAAGATCCGCGGCGCGTATAACAAGCTGGCCCAGCTGAGCCCGGAAGAACTGGCCCGTGGCGTGGTCACCGCCTCGGCCGGCAACCACGCCCAAGGCCTGGCCCTGGCCGCGCGTGAAATGGGCATCAAGGCCACCATCGTGATGCCCAAGACTACTCCGGAGATCAAGGTCGAAGGCGTGCGCTCGCGCGGTGGCAAGGTGGTGCTGCATGGCGACTCGTTCCCTGAGGCACTGGCCTATTCGCTGAAACTGGTCGATGAAAAGGGCTTCGTCTACGTTCACCCTTACGACGATCCGCACACCATCGCCGGGCAGGGCACCGTCGCCATGGAAATCCTGCGCCAACACCCTGGCCAGCTGGATGCGATCTTCGTGCCGGTGGGCGGTGGCGGCCTGATCGCTGGCATTGCTGCCTACGTGAAGTACCTGCGCCCGGAAATCAAGGTAATCGGTGTCGAGCCGGACGATTCCAACTGCCTGCAGGCGGCCATGGCTGCCGGTGAGCGTGTGGTGCTGCCGCAGGTCGGGCTGTTCGCCGATGGCGTGGCGGTGGCGCAGATTGGCCAGCACACGTTCGATATCTGCCGCCACCATGTGGACGAAGTCGTCACTGTCAGTACCGATGAAATCTGTGCAGCAATCAAGGATATCTACGACGATACCCGCTCGATCACCGAGCCTGCTGGCGCGCTGGGTGTGGCGGGCATCAAGAAGTACGTCGAGCTATACGGCGTCAGCGGCCAGACCCTGGTGGCCATCGACTCCGGTGCCAACGTCAATTTCGATCGCCTGCGCCATGTGGCCGAACGTGCCGAGCTGGGTGAAAAGCGCGAGGCGATCATCGCCGTGACCATCCCTGAGCGCCCGGGTAGCTTCAAGGCCTTCTGCGAGGCTATCGGCAAGCGTCAGATCACTGAGTTCAACTACCGCAAGCACACCTCTGACGAAGCGCATATCTTCGTTGGGGTGCAGACCCACCCGGAAAACGACCCGCGCGCGGCGCTGGTGCAGCAACTGACCGAGCAGGGCTTCCCGGTTACCGATCTGACCGACAACGAACTGGCCAAGCTGCATATTCGTCATATGGTCGGCGGCCACTCGGCCGGTGCCAGCGACGAAATGGTGCTGCGCTTCGAATTCCCCGAGCGGCCGGGGGCGCTGTTCAACTTCCTCAACAAGCTGGGCGGGCGCTGGAACATCTCGATGTTCCACTACCGCAACCATGGCGCGGCTGATGGGCGCGTGGTGGCGGGTCTGCAGGTGCCGGAGGACGAACGTCACCTGGTGCCGGCAGCGCTGGCCAAGATCGGTTACCCGTACTGGGACGAGACCGAAAACCCGGCCTACAAACTGTTCCTGGGCTGAGCGGCTAAGCTAGGGCTGATGGCCCGTTCGCGGGCTTGCCCGCTCCCACAGGTACGCGCAGGCCTCAAGGCCTGAGATACCTTGGCAGGAGCGGGTAAGCCCGCGAAGAAGCGACCGCAAAATGCCCGTTTAAGGACGACCGAGACATGGAACACCTGACCACGCTCAAGACCCTGCACATCATCGCCACCGCGCTGCTGTTTCTGGGCGCCCTGGGCCTGGCGATCTGGACCTGGCGCGCTCGCCGTCAGGGCGATGCCGAAGCCTACGCCAAGCTGCTGCGCCGGCCGTTGGTGTTTGTCTGGCTGGTGATGGGGCTGTGCCTGGTGAGCATGCCGTTCACCGGCTGGTGGCTGGTACATCTGGTGGGCTGGCCACTGGGGCAGACCTGGGTGTTGGCATCCAGTGTCATCTATACCTTTGGTGCGTTTGCCGTGTGGTGGCTACTGGTGCGGCTGAACCGGCTGCGCAAGGCCGAGGTGGTGGGGTTGCGGTTTACCTTGGCGCTGGCGGTGTTCAGTGGGGTTTGCTTCCTGTCCATTGCCGGGCTGATGGGGGCCAAACCGGTCTGACAGCCTTGTGCTGTTTGTGCCGGCCTCTTCGCGGGTGAACCCGCTCCTACAGGTACAGCGCAGCCCTCAAGGCCTGTGGTGATTCCTGTGGGAGCGGGCGTGCCCGCGAAAAGGCCGGCACGCGAAACCTCAATCCCGCAGCGAGATCACCGGCCACCCACGCTTATCCGCCTCGGCCCGCAGGTCCGGGGCCGGGTCCACTGCTACTGCATGCGTCACCCGCTGCAACAACGGCAGGTCATTCATCGAGTCGCTATAGAAGTAGCTGTCCTCAAGATCAAAGCCGTTCTCCAGCATCCAGCGCTCCAGCCGCGTCACTTTGCCTTCACGGAAACACGGTATATCGGTACTACGCCCGGTATAGCGGCCGTCGCGCACCTCGCATTCGGTTGCCAGCAACACCCGCACCCCCAGGCGCCGGGCGATCGGTGCGGTGACGAAGCGGTTGGTAGCGGTGATGATCACCAGCTGGTCGCCCGCCTCGCGGTGCTGCTGCAGTAAGGCCAGGGCCTTGGGCAGGACGATGGGCTCGATGCAGTCGCGCATGAAGTCGCGGTGCCATTCGTCGAGCCGGGCCATGGGTGTTGCCGCCAGGATCTCCATGGAAAAGGCCAGGTAGGCCTGCAGGTCCAGGGTGCCATTGAGGTAATCCTGGTAGAAGCTGTCGTTGCGTTGCTTGTAGGCGACCGGGTCGAGAATGCCGCGCTCGCAAAGATAGTCACCCCAGGCATGGTCGCTGTCGCCACCGAGGAGGGTATTGTCCAGGTCGAATAAAGCCAGGCGCATCGCGGTCACTCGCATCAGCCACAGGGTAGGCCCGCAGAATACGCAGTTTTCACGCAGCTGCACATAAGCTTGGCGGGCGCGTTGCTGCGCTCGCAAGCTTTGTGGAACAATGCGTTGACATGCGTTTGCGAGGTTGCTGCCGTGATCGACCCGGATGGTTTTCGCCCCAATGTCGGGATCATTCTCACGAATGATGCCGGGCAGGTGCTATGGGCTCGACGGATCAACCAGGATGCCTGGCAATTCCCCCAGGGTGGTATCAACCCTGACGAGACGCCGGAAGACGCCCTGTACCGCGAGCTGAACGAAGAAGTTGGCCTTGAACGCGACGATGTAGAAATTCTTGCCTGCACCCGTGGCTGGTTGCGTTATCGTTTACCCCAGCGATTGGTACGTACCCACAGCCAGCCGCTGTGCATCGGCCAGAAGCAGAAGTGGTTCCTGCTGCGCCTGGTTAGCAACGAACAACGGGTGCGGATGGACCTGACCGGCAAGCCGGAATTCGACGGCTGGCGCTGGGTGAGCTATTGGTATCCGCTGGGCCAGGTTGTGACATTCAAGCGCGAGGTGTACCGGCGCGCCCTGAAAGAGCTAGCACCGCGTCTGTTGACGCGCGACTGACGACGGAGTTCGACCCCGAGCCATGCTCAATACGCTGCGCAAGATCGTCCAGGAAGTAAACTCCGCCAAAGATCTCAAGTCGGCGTTGGGGATCATTGTCTTGCGCGTCAAGGAAGCCATGGGCAGCCAGGTCTGCTCGGTCTACCTGCTCGACCCGGAAACCAACCGCTTCGTGCTGATGGCTACCGAAGGCCTGAACAAGCGCTCCATCGGCAAGGTCAGCATGGCCCCCAACGAAGGCCTGGTTGGCCTGGTCGGTACCCGGGAAGAGCCGCTGAACCTGGAAAACGCCGCCGACCACCCGCGTTACCGCTACTTTGCCGAAACCGGCGAAGAGAAATTCGCCTCCTTCCTGGGTGCGCCGATCATTCACCACCGCCGTGTGGTCGGGGTACTGGTCATCCAGCAAAAGGAGCGCCGTCAGTTCGACGAGGGCGAGGAAGCCTTCCTGGTCACCATGAGCGCCCAGCTTGCCGGGGTTATCGCCCACGCCGAGGCTACCGGCTCGATCCGTGGCCTGGGCCGTCAGGGCAAAGGTATTCAGGAAGCGCGCTTCGTGGGTGTGCCGGGTTCGCCTGGTGCCGCGGTGGGGCGCGCGGTGGTGATGTTGCCGCCGGCCGACCTGGAAGTGGTCCCGGACAAGACAGTCGATGACATCGACGCCGAACTCAAGCTGTTCCAGAACGCCCTGGAAGGTGTGCGCGACGACATGCGCAAGCTTTCGGCCAAACTGGCCACCCAGCTGCGCCCGGAAGAGCGTGCGCTGTTCGACGTCTATCTGATGATGCTTGAAGACGCAGCCCTGGGCGGTGAGGTGACCGAGGTCATCAAGACCGGCCAATGGGCCCAGGGCGCCCTGCGCCAGGTGGTTGGTGAGCACGTCAACCGCTTCGAGCTGATGGACGACGACTACCTGCGTGAGCGTGCCTCCGACGTCAAGGACCTGGGGCGCCGCCTTTTGGCCTACCTGCAGGAAGCGCGCTCGCAGTCGCTGGTGTATGCCGACAACACCATCCTGGTCAGTGAGGAACTGACACCGGCCATGCTCGGTGAAGTGCCGGAAGGCAAGCTGGTCGGCCTGGTCTCGGTACTCGGCTCGGGCAACTCCCACGTCGCCATTCTCGCGCGGGCCATGGGCATCCCCACGGTGATGGGCCTGGTCGACCTGCCATACTCCAAGGTCGACGGTATTGAACTGATCGTCGACGGCTACAAGGGCGAGGTGTTCACCAACCCCAGCGAAGTGTTGCGCAAGCAGTACAGCGAAGTGGTCGAGGAGGAACGCCAGCTGGCCCAAGGGCTGGATGCACTGCGCGAACTTCCGTGCGTCACCCCCGACGGCCATCGCATGCCCCTGTGGGTCAACACCGGCCTGCTCGCTGACGTGGCCCGTGCCCAGCAGCGCGGTGCCGAAGGGGTAGGCCTGTACCGCACTGAAGTGCCGTTCATGATCAACCAGCGCTTCCCCAGTGAGAAAGAGCAGCTGGCCATCTACCGTGAGCAGCTGGCGGCCTTCCACCCGCTGCCGGTGACCATGCGTACCCTCGACATCGGTGGTGACAAGGCACTGTCGTACTTCCCCATCAAGGAAGAAAACCCGTTCCTTGGCTGGCGCGGCATCCGCGTCACCCTCGACCACCCGGAAATCTTCCTGGTGCAGACCCGCGCCATGCTCAAGGCCAGCGAGGGCCTGAACAACCTGCGCATCCTGCTGCCGATGATTTCCGGCATTCACGAGCTGGAAGAGGCGCTGCACCTGATCCACCGAGCCTGGGGTGAAGTGCGTGACGAAGGTACCGATGTACCGATGCCACCAGTGGGTGTGATGGTGGAAATTCCAGCGGCTGTGTACCAGACCAAGGAATTGGCGCGGCAGGTGGACTTCCTGTCGGTAGGCTCCAACGACCTGACCCAGTACCTGCTGGCGGTGGACCGCAACAACCCGCGGGTCGCCGACCTGTACGATTACCTGCACCCGGCGGTACTGCAGGCGCTGAACACGGTGGTGCGCGACGCCCATGGCGAAGGCAAGCCGGTGAGCATCTGCGGCGAGATGGCCGGTGACCCGGCGGCGGCGGTCCTGTTGATGGCCATGGGCTTCGACAGCCTGTCGATGAACGCCACCAACCTGCCGAAGGTGAAGTGGATGCTGCGCCAGATCAATATGGGCAAGGCCAAGGAACTGCTGGCCGAGGCCTTGAGCCATGACAACCCGCAGGTTATCCACAGCTCGCTGCAACTGGCGCTGAAGAACCTTGGGTTGGCGCGGATGATTGGGCCTGGGGCTAATAAAACCCTGTGAGGGTGATGCTGTCTGTGCCGGCCTCTTCGCGGGTGAACCCGCTCCTACAACCGACCAGCGCCTAAACCCCCGATGTGTGTCACCCGATTATTGTAGGAGCGGGTTTACCCGCGAATACGATGGCGGCGGAAACGGTGAACGGGTGGTGGAGATTGGCCAGCAGGTCCGGCCTCTTCGCGGGTGAACCCGCTCCTACAACGGCCTGTGTCCAACCTCAGATGTGTGTACGTGGTAGGAGCGGGTTTACCCGCGAAGAGGCCCGAACAGACAACATCAAATACTCAGACCAACAACTCAATTTCCCCCAAATGCCCGCCAAAAGGCCCGAAACTGCGCTCAACCAGCCGCCTTTGCCCCTGATCATCCACAATCAGCACTGTACTCGCCCGGGTCCCGTAATTCTGGCTGGCGATGAAGACGCTCGACAGCAACTTCTCGGTCGCCAACCCCACGCCTGTCTCGGGTAGGTCTCCATCAGCCGCGGGCTCGTTATCCGCGAGTAAAGCCAGCAGCCTGTGCGGCTCCGGCGTGTCCAGCAGGTTTTCCAGCCTGTCACGTGCCTTCACCAGCTTCGGCCACGGTGTATCCAGCCCGGCGTTCGAAAGCCCGTAAACCCCAGCCTTCAGCAGGCGCGGCGTGGCCTCACGGGCATGCAGATAACCCAGTTGCTGCCCATCACCCACCAGCAGGTTGAACCCCGAGTACTGCCCGCTACGGCTGGCCACCTGGTCCAGGTAAGCCTCGACCCCTAGCTCGCCCTGCAGAAACGCCGCCACCAGCTCACCCCGCGAGCGGGGCCCCTGCGCCTGGGCCGGGTCGCGGATGTTGGTCAGCGCGGCAAAGCGCCCCTGTGGTCCTACGCCCAGCCAGGTACCGCCTGCCTCCAGGTCGCGCCCGGCATGCACCCCAGGTGCATCCTCCCAGGCCGCCAGGGGCTGAGTGGGGCGGGCATAGAATTCGTCGCGGTTGGCCGCCACGATCAGCGGCAGGGTGTGCCCCGGCCGCCAGGCAAATACGATCAGGCACATAGGTTGGGCCTCTTTGTTTTTTGGTCACTGTACCCACAGGAACGATGCGGATCCATCCTGACACAGAGTTCACTAGAGCCCCGAGCCCGGCTTCCGTTACCATGCCGGATTGATTTCTAGGGGACGCCGAATGGAATTCGTGCTCTATCTGTTGTTGGGCGCCTGTGCCGGTGTGCTGGCCGGGCTGTTCGGCGTGGGCGGCGGCATCATCATCGTGCCGGTGCTGGTGTTCAGCTTTACCCTGCAGGGTTTCGACGCTTCGGTGCTGACCCACCTGGCCGTCGGCACGTCACTGGCCACCATCGTCTTCACCTCGATCAACGCCGTGCGGGAGCACCACCGCAAGCGCGCGGTGCAATGGCCGATCTTCATCTGGATGACCATCGGCATCCTCCTGGGGGCCGGTGTCGGTGCCAAGACCGCTTCGCTGATCCAGGGCCCACTGCTGCAGAAGATCATCGGTGTGTTCGCCCTGGTCATCGCCGCCCAGATGGCCCTTGACCTCAAACCCAAGGCCAGCCGTGGCGTCCCCGGTAAACCTGGGCTGATCGGTGCAGGTGGCGTGATTGGCTGGGCCTCGGCCATTTTCGGCATTGGCGGTGGTTCGCTGACGGTGCCGTTCCTCACCTGGCGTAGCCTGCCCATGCAGCAAGCAGTGGCCACGTCATCGGCCTGCGGCCTGCCGATTGCTGTGGCCAGTGCCCTGAGCTTCATGCTGCTGGGTTGGCACGAGGAGCACCTGCCGCCCCACAGCCTGGGTTACGTGTACCTGCCGGCGCTGGTCGGCATTGCCGTGACCAGCATGTTCTTCGCCCGCTTCGGCGCGCGCCTGGCGCACAAGCTGTCGCCCCGTTTGTTGAAACGCCTGTTCGCAGCCCTGCTGTTCTGTGTCGGCCTCAGCTTTTTGATTTGAATCGAGAGGAAGTTCCATGCTGCCTTACCCGCAGATAGACCCCGTGGCCTTGGCCATCGGGCCGCTGAAAATCCATTGGTACGGCCTGATGTACCTGATCGGCATCGGCGGTGCCTGGCTGCTGGCCTCACGCCGGCTGAACCGCTTCGACCCCACCTGGAGCCGCGAGAAGCTGTCCGACCTGGTGTTCTGGCTGTCGATGGGGGTGATTGTCGGCGGGCGCCTGGGCTATGTGCTGTTCTACGACTTGCACGCCTACCTGGCCAACCCGACGCTGATCTTCGAGGTATGGAAAGGCGGTATGTCGTTCCACGGCGGCTTCATCGGCGTGATGCTGGCGGCCTTGTGGTTCGGCAAGCGCAACAACAAGTCGTTCTTCGAGCTGATGGACTTCGTCGCCCCGCTGGTACCGATTGGCCTGGGTGCCGGGCGTATCGGCAACTTCATCAACGCCGAACTGTGGGGCAAACCCACCGACGTGCCATGGGCGATGATCTTCCCGCCGTTCAGCGATCCGGCCCAGTTGCCGCGCCACCCGTCGCAGCTCTACCAGTTCGCCCTTGAGGGCGTGGCGCTGTTCGTCATCCTGTGGCTGTTCTCGCGCAAGCCACGGCCGACCATGGCGGTGTCAGGCATGTTTGCGCTGTTCTACGGTATCTTCCGCTTCATCGTCGAATTCGTGCGGGTGCCGGATGCCCAACTGGGTTACATCGCCTGGGGCTGGCTGACCATGGGTCAGATTCTCTGTGTGCCGATGATCCTGGCTGGCCTCGGTCTGATCTGGTGGGCTTATAATCGCAAGCCCACGGCGAAACCCGCCTGATTAATCCCACGGCAGGGGCGATCCCCCTGCCGTTTTTGCTACAGGTAAGCCATGAAACAGTATCTGGACCTGGTCCGCGACGTCATTGATAACGGCACGTTGCAGGGAAACCGCACCGGCATCCGCACCATCAGCCTGCCGGGCGCGATGCTGCGTTTCGACCTGCAGAAGGGCTTTCCGGCCATTACCACGCGCAAGCTGGCGTTCAAGTCGGCGATCGGTGAAATGGTCGGTTTCCTGCGTGGCGTGAAGAACGCCGGTGAGTTCCGTGAGCTTGGCTGCAAGGTCTGGGACCAGAACGCCAACGAAAACGCCCAGTGGCTGGCCAACCCGTTCCGCCAGGGCCATGACGACCTGGGCGAGATCTATGGCGTGCAATGGCGCCAGTGGCCGGGCTACAAGCGCATCCCGCTGAGCAACCCGGCGGCCATCGAAATGGCCGAGCAAGCCGGTTTCCGCCGCATTGCCCAGGACGAAGAGGACGGCGTCGCGTTCGTCATCCTGTACAAGGCGATCGACCAGGTGCGCCAGTGCCTGGACACCATCGCCAACGACCCGGGTAGCCGCCGCATCCTGTTCCACGGCTGGAACTGCGCGCAACTGGACGAAATGGCACTGCCACCGTGTCACTTGCTGTACCAGTTCCACCCGAATGTCGAGACCAGGGAAATTTCCCTGACCCTCTACATCCGCTCCAACGACCTGGGGCTGGGCACGCCGTTCAACCTCACCGAAGGCGCGGCGCTGCTGTCGCTGTTTGGCCGCCTGACCGGCTATACACCGCGCTGGTTCACCTACTTCATCGGCGATGCCCATGTGTATGAAAACCACCTGGACATGCTCAACGAGCAGCTCAAGCGCGAGCCGCTGGAAGCGCCGAAGCTGGTCATCAGCGACCGTGTGCCGTCGTTTGCCGAGACTGGTAAATACGAGCCGGAGTGGCTAGAGAAGATCGAACCGAGTGATTTCTGGCTGGAAGGCTATGAGCACCATGCGCCGATGACAGCGCCGATGGCGGTCTGATAGATCTTCATTGTTCGAACTGGCCTCTTCGCGGGTGAACCCGCTCCTACGGGGTACTGCACAGGCCTAAGTCCTGCGCGGTCCATGTAGGAGCGGGTTCACCCGCGAAGCTTCTGGCTTAATGCCCATGACTCCGCCCCACATGCGAATGCTCGGTATCCGGCACCGATACCGCCCCGTTCGTCTCCAGTTGCTGCAAGATCGCGCATTCACTCCCCTGCGCGTTGCAGCGCCGCCGCAGCTCCACCAGCTGCTCCTGCAATGCCACCAGGCCATCGATCCGCGCCTGAACATGCTCGATATGCTCGTCGATCAGCGCATTGACGCTGCCGCACGCGTCGGCGGGGCTGTCGCGCAGGCGTAGCAGGCTGCGAATTTCGTCCAGGGTCATGTCCAGCGTGCGACAGTTGCGGATGAAGGTCAGCCGCTCCACATGGGCCTGGGTGTACAACCGGTAGTTGCCCTCGCTGCGCGCCGGCTCCGGCAGCAGGTTTTCACGCTCGTAGTAGCGGATGGTTTCCACCGCGCAGTCGGTGGCTTTGGCCAGTTCTCCGATCTTCATCGCGAAATCTCCAGCAAGTGGCTTGACCCTATAGTGGCTACAGGGTGTTCACTTGGCAACAGGCTCAATTTAAGGATGACCCCATGAACCAGCCTGTCAGCCACGAACACAAGCATCCGCACGATCACGCTCATGGTGATGACGACCATGGCCATGCTGCCCACGGCCACAGCTGCTGCGGCGCCAAAGCCGCGCCGCCGCTGGTGCAACTGAGCGAAACGGCCAGTGCCCAGGCACAACTCAGCCGTTTCCGCATCGAGGCCATGGACTGCCCCACCGAGCAGACCCTGATTCAGGACAAACTGAGCAAGCTGGCCGGTATCGAACAGCTGGAATTCAACCTGATCAACCGCGTGCTTGGCGTGCGCCACACCTTGGACGGCACCGCCGATATCGAGCGGGCTATCGACAGCCTGGGCATGAAGGCCGAGCCGATTGCCGCCCAGGACGACGGCAGCGCCAGCGTGCCACAACCGGCCAAGGCCCGCTGGTGGCCACTGGCATTGTCGGGCGTCGCCGCGATCGCCGCCGAAATCGTGCACTTTGCTGCACTGGCCCCTGAGTGGGTGGTAGCGGGACTGGCGCTTGCCGCGATCCTCGGTTGCGGCCTGGGTACCTACAAGAAGGGCTGGATTGCCCTGAAAAACCGTAACCTCAACATCAATGCGCTGATGAGTATCGCCGTGACGGGGGCCGTATTGATCGGCCAGTGGCCGGAGGCGGCGATGGTCATGGTGCTGTTCACCGTTGCCGAACTGATCGAAGCGCGCTCGCTGGACCGTGCGCGCAATGCCATCGGCGGGTTGATGCAGCTGACCCCGGACATGGCTACGGTGCAGCAGGCCGATGGCCAGTGGCGCGAGCTGGAAGTGCGTGAGGTGGCCATCGGCGCACTGGTGCGGGTGCGCCCTGGTGAGCGCGTCGGCCTGGACGGTGAAGTGACCAGCGGGCAATCCAGCGTGGATCAGGCACCGATTACCGGCGAAAGCCTGCCTGTGGAGAAGGGGGTGGGCGACAAGCTGTTCGCTGGCACCATCAACCAGGCGGGGGCGCTGGAGTTTCGCGTCACCGCCGCTGCCGGGCAGTCGACCCTGGCGCGGATCATCAAGGCTGTGGAGGAAGCGCAGGGCGCGCGGGCGCCTACCCAACGCTTCGTCGACCGATTCTCGCGTATCTACACCCCGGTGGTATTTGCCATTGCGCTGGCCGTGGCGCTGTTACCCCCGCTGTTCATGGCTGGCGCCTGGTTCGACTGGGTTTACCGCGCCTTGGTGCTGCTGGTGGTGGCCTGCCCCTGCGCGCTGGTGATCTCGACCCCGGTGACCATCGTCAGTGGCCTGGCCGCCGCTGCGCGCAAAGGCATCCTGATCAAGGGTGGCGTGTACCTGGAGGGTGGCCGCCACCTGGATTTCCTGGCCCTAGACAAGACCGGCACCATTACCCATGGCAAGCCGGTGCAGACCGACGCCAAGGTGCTGGCGCCGCTGTTCGAAGACCGTGCGCAAGCCTTGGCGGCCAGCCTGGGCGAGCGTTCGGACCACCCGGTGTCCCGCGCCATTGCCGAGTTCGGCAAGCAGCAAGGCCTGGCCTTGAGCGAGGTCAGTGACTTCGTTGCGCTGGCCGGGCGCGGCGTACGTGGCGTCATCGCGGGTGAGGTCTACCACTTGGGCAACCACCGCCTGGTCGAGGAGCTGGGGCTGTGTTCGCCAGCGCTGGAGGCCCAACTGGATGCGCTGGAGCGCCAGGGCAAGACCGTGGTCCTGCTGCTTGACCGCTCCGGGCCACTGGCACTGTTCGCTGTGGCCGACACGGTCAAGGACAGCAGCCGTCAGGCGATCGCTGAATTGCATCAGCTGGGTATCAAGACTGTCATGCTGACCGGTGACAATCCGCATACTGCGCAGGCCATTGCCGCCGTGGTGGGGATCGACCGCGCCGAGGGCAACCTGTTGCCGGCCGACAAGCTGAGAACCATTGAGGCGTTGTACGCCCAGGGCCATCGGGTGGGCATGGTCGGTGACGGCATCAACGACGCCCCGGCACTGGCCCGCGCCGAAATCGGTTTTGCCATGGCTGCTGCCGGCACCGACACCGCCATCGAGACGGCCGATGTGGCGCTGATGGACGATGACTTGCGCAAAATCCCGGCCTTCGTCAGGCTGTCGCGCCAAAGTGCGGCGATTCTCATGCAGAACATCGTCCTGGCGTTGGGCATCAAGGCGATATTTCTGGCGATCACCTTCGCCGGCATGGCCACGATGTGGATGGCGGTGTTCGCTGATATGGGCGTGAGCTTGCTGGTGGTGTTCAACGGCTTGCGCCTTTTGCGCAAATAGAGGACGTACATGCTGAGTTCCGAGCTGAAGGCCTTCTACATGGTGGCCCGTCTGGGCAGCATCACCCAGGCGGCGAAGAAGCTTGGCCTCAGCCAGCCCACGGTGACCACGCAGATCCGCAGCCTGGAAGGCCAGTACGCCGTGGAGCTGTTCTACCGCGGCGGGCGGCGCCTGGTGTTGAGCGAGGAGGGCTTACGCCTGCTGCCGATGGTCAAGGCGCTGCTGCAGCAGGAAGCCGACATCGAGTTCGAGCTGCGCAACAGTGGCCAGGCCCAGGGCAGCCTGCGCATTGCTGCCACTGCGCCTTACTACATTCTCGACCTGGTCAAGATCTATCGCGAACGCCTGCCGCAGGTTGAAGTGGCGGTGGAGATCGGCAACTCGCAGCAGGTGCTGGAAATGCTCGAGGATTACCGGGTGGACATTGCCGCGTCGTCGCAATGGGTGGAGGACGCACGGTTGGTGCGGCGGATACTGGGCACTGACCCTTTGGTGGTGGCGGTGCACCGCAACCATCCGCTGGCCCATCGCCAGACGGTGTCGATCGAGGTGGTGTCGGGGCATTGCCTGCTGATGCGCGAGAAGGGCTCGACCACACGCAAGCTGACCGAGCAGATGATGCAGGAGGCTGGGGTCAAGGCCAGCGCCATGATGGAAATCGGCAGCCGCGAGTCGATCCGCGAAGCGGTGCTGCGCAATATCGGCATCAGCGTGATTGCCCGCCATGAGGTGCCGCACAATCCCGAACTCCGGGTGCTGGCGCTGGAAAATGCGCCGGTGATGCATGAGTACCTGTATTGCCTGAAGGAGCGGCGCCAGGCCCGGTTGCCGGCGGCATTCCTGGGGGTGGCGCAGGAAGTGGCCGGTTCGCAGTTCTAGATTCGTGTTGGCTTGTTCGCGGGTAAACCCGCTCCTGCATTTCTGCGAACACGCATGCCTGCATTTCTGCGAACGCGCATGCCTGCATTTTCCGCGAACACGCATGTCTGCATTTTCCGCAAACACGCATTCCGTTGTAGGAGCAGGTTTACCCGCGAAGAGGCCGGTACAGGCCACTACTAAATCTACCTATACCACTATCACCGGCTTTTGCCTTAAAGCCACAGAACCTTCGCACAGCCTGCCTAGCATGGCCCCATCTCTTCGATGAGGCCATGCCATGAACCACACCACCCCCGGCGCACAGATTAAAGTGCGCAACATCCACAAGCGCTTCGGTGCCTTTACGGCGCTCAACGATGTCTCGCTGGACATCGCCGCGGGCGAACTGGTGTGCCTGCTCGGCCCATCCGGCTGTGGCAAGACCACGCTGCTGCGTTGCATTGCCGGCCTGGAGCGCCAGGATCGCGGTACGCTGTACATCGGCGAACGCGATATCTCCAAGCTGTCACCCCAGGCGCGGGACTACGGCATCCTGTTCCAGTCCTATGCGCTGTTTCCCAACCTTACCGTCGAAGCCAATATCGCCTATGGCCTGACGGGCAGTGGTCGCGAGCAGGCCCGTCAGCGGGTGGCCGAAATGCTCGAACTGGTTGGCCTGTCTGGCAGCGAGAAGAAGTACCCAGGCCAGCTCTCCGGTGGCCAGCAGCAACGTGTGGCCCTGGCCCGCGCGCTGGCACCGTCGCCATCGCTGCTGCTGCTCGATGAGCCGATGTCGGCGCTGGACGCCCGGGTGCGCGAGCACTTGTGCACCGAACTGCGTCAGCTGCAGCGCCAACTGGGCATCACCACGTTGATGGTTACCCACAACCAGGACGAGGCCATGTTGATGGCCGACCGCATTGCGGTGATGAGCAACGGTCAGGTCGAGCAGTACGCCACCCCGCAGGAAATCTACGACCACCCGGCCACGCCGTTCGTGGCCGAGTTCGTCGGCCAGGGCAACTGGCTGCCGTTCCAGCGCCGCAGCGACAGCCATGCCCTGGTCGGCGACATGAACATGCGCCTGGCGCCGGGTTCAGCCCAGGCCAGCAGTGGCCGGCTGTTCTGCCGCCCGGAAGCGATCACGGTCAACCCGGTGGTGCACGAAGAGAACCTGTTCCCGGCCATGGTCCGCGAAATCACCTTCCTCGGTAACCGCTGCCGCATGAGCTTTGAACTCAAGGCCCTGCCAGGCCATGCCCTGCTGGCCGAGCTGGCCCCTGAGGCCATGCCGCGCCTGGGCTCGCAGGACATCTGGGTGGCGTTGCCGCCGCAGAGCCTGCAGGTGTTTGCCTGAGATGGCCGCGCCAATGTCCCTGCCGTTGAGCCAGGCCAAAGCCGCGCCGCGTGCTGGCATCGCCCTGGGTGACCGGCTGTTCGTCGTCGGCGGCAAGAGCCTGCTGCTGATCCTGTTGGTGCTGGCCGTGCTGATGCCGTTGCTGGCGATCTTCTGGCGTGGTTTCAGCGGTGAAGCGGGCCAGGGCGGTGGCTTGCTGGCGGCCCGTGAACTGTTCACCAGCGCCAGCTTCCATTGGTTGCTTGGCAACAGCCTGTCGGTGGCCTTCACCGTCGCGGCCATTGTGGTACCGCTGGCCTATTTGTTCGCCTTTGCCCTGCAACGCACGTTGATTCCGGCCAAGGGCCTGTGGCGGGGGATTTCGCTGCTGCCATTGCTGGCACCGTCGATGCTGCCGGCCATCGCCCTGGTCTACCTGTTTGGCAACCAGGGCCTGCTGCGTGGGTTGCTCAGCGACAATATCTACGGCTTCTGGGGCATCGTGCTGGGCGAGGCCATCTACACCTTCCCGCATGCGCTGATGATTCTGCTGTCGGCACTGTCACTGGCCGATGCTCGCCTGTTCGATGCGGCCTCCAGTATGGGGGCAGGCTCGTGGCGTGCGTTCACCAGCATCACCTGGCCGGCCTCGCGCCAGGCGGTATTCGCGGCGTTTTGCCTGGTATTCACGCTGACTATCACAGACTTCGGTGTACCGGTCGTGGTGGGGGGCGACTATCAAGTGCTGGCGCTGGAAGCCTACAAGGCGGTGGTGGGCCAGCAACAGTTCGGCCGTGGCGCGCTGATCGGCATGGTGCTGCTGTTGCCGGCCCTGTTCAGCTTTACCGTCGACGCCTGGCTGCGTAGACGCCAGGGCGACGCCATGGGTGGCCGTGCGCAGGTGTTCGAACCCAAGCCATCACGCGGTCGTGATGCCTGCTTCCTGACCATTGTGCTGCTGGTGTGCGCGGCGTTGCTGGTGGTGATCGGTATGGCGGTGTACTCCTCGCTGGTCACTTTCTGGCCCTACAACCTGTCGTTGTCGCTGCGCCACTACCTGTTCGAAGACACTGCCGGTGGCGGCTGGCTGGCCTACCGCAATAGCGTGACCATGGCCATTGGCACCGCACTGATCGGCAGCATCGTGATCTTCACCGGTGCCTACCTGATGGAGAAGACCCAGGGCCAACGCCTGCTCAACCATGCGCTGCGCCTGCTCAGCTTCATCCCCATGGCCGTGCCGGGCCTGGTGCTGGGCCTGGGCTACGTATTCTTCTTCAACCTGAACGGTAACCCGCTGCATGTGCTGTACGGCGGCATGGGGTTGCTGGTGGTGTGCACCATTGCCCATTACCTGACCACCGCGCAGATGACCGCGACCACCGCCCTGCGCCAGCTCGACGGCGAGTTCGAGGCTGCCGCGATGTCGCTGAAAGCGCCGCTGTACAGGCACTTCCTGCGCGTGACCGTGCCGATTTGCCTGCCGGCACTGCTGGACATCATCCGCTACCTGTTCGTATCGGCGATGACCACCGTGTCGGCAGCGATCTTTCTGTACAGCCCCGACACCATCCTGGCTGCCGTTGCCGTGCTGAACATGGACGACGCCGGCAACGTTGGCGGTGCCGCCGCCATGTCCACCTTGATCCTGCTGACCAGTGCCGGCGCTTCACTGTTGCTGGCTGCAGCCTCGCGCGGCCTGCTGCGCCGCTCCCAAGCCTGGCGCCAACGCGCCGCGACCGTCTGACCTGTAAGGAACCTACCCATGCACAAGCACCTTGCACTTGCCGTTGCCGTTTCCGCCGTGTTCAGCCTGCAGGCTTCGGCCGCCGATACCCAACTGACGGTCTACACCGCCCTGGAAGCCGAGCAGCTGAAAACCTACAAGCAGGCCTTTGAGAAAGCCAACCCGGATATCGAGATCAAGTGGGTGCGTGATTCCACCGGCATCATCACTGCCAAGCTGCTGGCGGAGAAAGAGCGCCCGCAAGCTGACGCTGTGTGGGGGCTGGCGGCATCGAGCCTGGCCATCCTCGACCAGAACGGCATGCTCGAAGCCTATGCGCCAAAGGACCTGGGCAAGATCTCCGGCAATTATCGCGACGCCGCCAACCCGCCAGCCTGGGTCGGCATGGACGTGTGGGCCGCCACCATTTGCTTCAACACCATCGAGGCCGAGAAACAGGGCCTGAGCAAACCGGTGAGCTGGCAGGACCTGACCAAGCCTGAGTACAAAGGCAAGATCGTCATGCCCAACCCGGCCTCGTCCGGCACCGGCTTCCTGGATGTCAGTGCCTGGTTGCAGACCTTTGGCGAGCCGCAGGGCTGGGCCTACATGGATGCGCTGCACCAGAACATCGGCCAGTACGTCCATTCCGGCTCCAAACCGTGCAAGCTGGCGGCGGCGGGCGAGTTCCCGATCGGTATTTCGTTCGAATACCCGGCCGTTCAGCTCAAGCGCCAAGGCGCGCCGTTGGACATCGTGTTGCCAAAGGAGGGTTTGGGCTGGGAGATCGAGGCAACCGCAGTGATCAAAGGCTCGCCCAAGGCAGATGCGGCCAAGCGCCTGGCCGATTTCTCGGCCAGCCCGGCGGCCATGGAACTGTACAAGGAAAACTTCGCCGTACTGGCCGCGCCGGGCATCGCCAAGCCGCAGACCGAGCTACCGGCGGATTATGAGCAGCGGCTGATCAAGAACGACTTTGCCTGGGCCTCGAAGAACCGCGACCAGATTCTGGCCGAATGGCGCAAGCGCTATGACGGCAAGTCGGAGAAGGTGGCCCAGCAGTAACGCTTCACTATTGCAGGGCCGGCCTCTTCGCGGGTAAACCGTGAAAGGGCCGGCCCTGCTGGCCAATTTCCACCCGCCGTTCACTGTTGCTGCCGCTACCGTATTCGCGGGTAAACCCGCTCCTACACCGGATTGGTGGTGGGCGCACATCGGTGGTTGGACACAGGCCGCCGTGTAGGAGCGGGTTTACCCGCGAAGAGGCCGGCCCTGCTGGCCAATTTCTACCCGCCGCTCACCGTTGCCGCCGCCACCGTATTCGCGGGTAAACCCGCTCCGGATTGGCGG
>NZ_JBAMDI010000069.1:0-57115 GCF_036961695.1 Pseudomonas sp. CGJS7
TTTCTAGGGCCCGCCCAGGTCGATCAAGCATGCTTTGGGCGGGCCTCAAACCAGTGGGTGACCACCAAAAGGGTCAGTTAGGCCTACTGCTGCCTATCCTCGCTCGTTACCATCCAGAGACCCTCTATTGATACGGTTTCAGCAAAGATGGATGTCTATAAGGTCCGCATCGAAGACACAGAAAGCAAGATCATCGACAAGGAAGGTTTCGAGGCCGAGACCTTCCGCAGAGATCCATGGTACCAGCCTGGAAGTGCCGGCAAGCTAGCTCAGTTTGCTGTATGCCCGGCATGCGACAACCCTGTCCAGCTGGTTGGGCTGTATGAGCTACCGCCTAACGTGAAGAACCCATTCGGGAAACATGCTACTAAGAGCATTCGCGGCATCGCTCCATTTGATAGTGAGGCCCGTAACGATTGCCCGTACTTCCAGCCTCGCCAGCACAAGAAAACAGAACGAAAAACCAGGTTTGACGGCGTCCCACGGAAGATTCTCAAGCTATTGATCGAACAGTTCGATCGCGTGGTTTACATCCTGGAGAAAGAGACCCAACTGGTCCTTTCCGAGAACGCGTTGAGAGGCATGCTGCAGCGTTACAAGGGAGAGCGTGGCTACCTCTATACCGGCGCGACGCTTCGCAATGTGCCATGGATCTTTGCTTACATGTCGGACGCCACCCGCCTGTTTGGCCAGAAGGTCATTGGAAATGCTGAGCTGGTGAAAGCTATTGCCGCTGAGGTGCCAGGGGCGGAAATCAGCAGCACTGGTCGGCTGGAATCGAAGAAGGTGCCTGGTTCGAAGGCGGCATATTTTGATCTCAAAATGAGTTTCATCCGCCATCGAATCGTCAAAGACAGTGAAGCGTCCGGCTTGGTTGAAAGCATGGAGTTTGTAGTGTCACAGCCTCGCGGAGGTGAGCTTGAGCACATTCACAAGGAAGTCATCAAATTCGATTCGGCTTGGTTCGAATCCCTTATCCGGATGCCGGTTGATCATCCTTATCGCAGAATGGATAGAGTGAAGATGGCCCGGGAGGAACTGGGCGATCTGCTGGAGCTGACTCAGGCCTGAGGAGGCCTGTTGTAAACCACTTTTTTTCACTGTAACCACAGTGGTTTACAGTGAAAAAAAGTGGTTTACAACGTAGCTACGACACGCGCCCTGGCCACTCCCCAGGCCAGCGCGCTCCTCATTGATTCGTTCAGTCGGGCGTCGAACACCTATGCTGCTCGGGGCCTTGCCACGCCGCGGTGTCCTATAATTCATCTTCAGCTGAATGGAGCAAAATGTTGTGAAGCGCACATTCATTGGAATGGTCGAGGCTGGTGAGCCACTGATGAGGCAAGCGCTTGAAGCTATCCGACAGGCCCACGAAGCGGAGGCTGCTGGATTGCCAGACCTTGAGGTACAGCGTCTTCACCCATTGGCAGATTCGCTCTATCAGGCGGTCATTGATTTTCAGCTCCTCAAAGCAGGTAAACCACCGTCGACTATCCAGTGAGGACCTGCCGCTACATGACGAAAAAGATGCCAGCTCTTCTCCCCGACCACCCCATGTATACCGACGCAGTGGATGCGATGAAGCAATACCACGAGGCGCAGGCTTCTGGCTCATCTGCCGAAGAGGTTGAGCGCCTGCGTCAAATCGCAGAATCACAATTTCGGGCTGTCAGCGAGTATCAGCTCAACGCTCTGGGATATCAGTCTCGTCGTCCGCACTGAAGGGATAACCGATCCGGAGGTAGCTTCAGAATCCATCAAGCCAAGCGGAAGACTCACGACGCGGTCCGATTGATCAGCGAGACGGTCGGGAGGGTTTGCACACAGCCCCAAAAAAAAAGCAGCTCCCGAGAGCTGCTTTTTTCTTACTCCCCCTTTTTGTGCTTGTGGGGTTTCAGGTCCGGATGGTCCTTCTGCTTTTCAGGGGTGACTCGCTGCCTTTTGTCCGGAGTGCCATCTTCATTGGTGCGCTTTGGGCCTGGCTTGATGCTCATGCAAAACTTCCTTTTCCGCTTGGGTTGTTGAATGCAGCTATGTAATTAGTCCAGCTTCTCTCAGCTGTCAAAGCAGGCTGGTGCAGAACCGCCTGGCCGATGATCCGGTCCACATCGAACATTCAGAGGCCAGAATAAGAGCCTCCGACAAAGGGCTTACAAGGGGCAGTGAAATCCAGCGCTGAGCGATACGAAGACGTCTGGACGTTCATCATGCCGAGCACGGTGTGGAACAGGTTGTCGTGGCTCAGCGGTGACGTGGTTTGAGCTTTCAAACAACCCACGTTGACCTTTTCGCTCTTCGCGAGCGAGTCAGACATCCAAAGTACCAACGGCACCTTTGTTTGCTCGTCAGGAGCCATCGCGTAAGGCAGCCCGTGTAGATAGAGCCCACCCTCCCCCAGCGATTCGCCGTGGTCCGAAACGTACATCAGCGCAGTGTCGAACTTGGTGTTGGCCGCCAGGATATCGATGAGATTTGCAGTCACATAATCGGTGTAGAGGATTGAGTTGTCGTAGGCATTGACCACCTCCTCCTGCTTACATTTGTCGAGCTCGTTGGTCTCGCACACCGGTGCGAATTTCTTGAATTGCGAGGGGTAGCGCTTGTAGTAGGCCGGGCCGTGACTGCCTTTGTAGTGGAGCACCAGGACAGCATCGCCTTCCTGGCGCTTGATGAAGTCTTGCATCTCCGTGAGCAGCACCCCGTCCTTACACTCCTCGCTGGTGCACAGTTGGGAATCCGCGTGAGAGGCAGCCTTGTGGTTGGGAACCCTGTCGCAGACCCCTTTGCACCCCGAGTTGTTGTCAGTCCACATGACACTGATGCCAGCGCGTTGAAGCACGTCGAGCAGCCCTTCTCGGCTCTTGGCCAAGCCATCTTTGTACTGGGCCTTACCCACGTCCAGGAACATGCATGGCAGCGAGACCGCGGTAGCGGTACCGCAGGAGCTCACGTTCGTGAAGCTAATGACATTTCGCTTTTCTAGTTCCGGATTCGTTTCACGGGAGTAGCCGTTGAGGGAGAAGTTGGCGGAGCGAGCGGTCTCTCCTACTGCCAGTACCAGCAGCCTGGGTTTACGAGCCGCACCCTGTCGATTAACTACCGCATCAGTACCAATGGCCGTCAGCGTTTTAGGTGAGGCCAGCTGACGCTTCAGGTACCCATGGCCAGCCGCAAACAAGTTGGTAGGTACCAGAATCAGCCGGATCTCCCGATTGTTGCGCAGCAAGGAGGCATACGACTGGTACTGACTCAACGCGATGCCAGATAAGGTCAACAGAGCGAGCGACAGAGCAATGAACCTGCTGACCAAAGCTTTGGCCCAAGGCTTGCGCCGGAGGGGAACCCGGGCAATCAGGTAGACGGGCAACACCCCAACCATTGCGACCCAAAGACCGAGCTTCCAATTCAGCAGCTCGGTTGCCTCAGCGACGTCGGTCTCCACAACGTTGGTGAACATTGTGTAATCGATCACGATGCCGTAGGCATTCATGAAGTAACTCGCAAAAGACGCGCTGATCAGTACCAGGCACAGTATGGGTTTGGCCAGCCGCCCCCATGACAGCAAGCTCAGAACGGTAAACACCCATGCGAATACTATGACTGGGAGGCTAGCCGCTAGCTGCCAGTTCACTTCATCGGTTTTGAATACCAGCTTCCAGAGCACGTTCCAGAGCTCAGCGTTCGCGAATAGCAGTAACCAAAAAGTCACCAGGCCGATTAGCAAATTAGTACTGATGCCTTTCTGCCGCGCATTGCGAATAGCAAAGATCCATTTGCTTAACAGGGTGTGAACAATGGATTTGGAAGGTGTCATTATCAAACTCTGGAAGCTGCTTATCCATGGCGGTAGCTATGGAGTTAGCGGGAGCTACAAGGCAAACCGTCGACAGATGCTGAGCGATTGCGCAATGTGCGGAGCGTCAGAGGCCTTAGGCCCCTAGGCGTTGGGGACGCTTAGTATGTGTGAGGCATAGGGATAAAAAGAGAAATGAATCTCGCTGAGCGCATTATTTCCGGGACCTGATAACGACACGATGACCTCGGGATTACAATGCTGACAGAAATCCAATTACTGCTGTTTTGATTGTCATTGATCACGCTATGATCAAAATTAGGGGAATACTACCCACCAAAAGCAATGCTCCGCTCAGCTAGATAAATTTAATTTCACAAACAAAACGGTTTCGTTTTGTCGTAGGCTAATTTTGAACTTTCAATTCAACTTACAAGTCTTTCTCGCGAGCAGAACATAATTTTCAACTTTTGCTCGTTAATATGTCACCCATCAATGAGGGGCGAATACCATGAGCTTTTTCAAAAACATCCTGGGCGGGCACCATGGCCGTGGAAACCACGGTGGAGGCAAGCACCACAGCGGGGGACATGGGGCCGAGCAATATGATCGCCATGGCCGGCAGCAGGGCTGCGACGGCGGTAATCAGGTGTATGACGGCGGGCGCCCTCCCACTCCTGCCCCCATCAAAGATCTGCAGGGCTGCAGGCAGTGCCGGACGGCCAACGATCCGTCAGCACGCTTTTGTCTAAACTGCGGAACACCGCTATCGAGTGGTTGCACCGCCTGCGGCTCGCTGCTGAGTGCAGGAGCAAGATTTTGCAGTCAGTGTGGCCAAGCGACGCTCTAAGGCTAGGTAGACAGGAAGGCCAACGAGACCACAACCCTGCGCAAGGAGAAATACGTGGGTTCAAATCATGACCATGGCAGCGCTGCAGTACGCGAGGGGCATCAGAAGAAGCTAATCATGGCGCTCGGCTTGACTGGCAGCTTCATGATTGCAGAAGTGATCGGTGCGTGGATTACCGGCAGCCTGGCGCTGCTGTCGGACGCATCTCACATGTTCACAGATACTGCCGCCTTGGCGATCTCACTGATTGCACTTCAGATAGCCAAGCGGCCGGCGGATCAGAAAAGAACCTTCGGCTATGCGCGCCTGGAAATTCTGGCTTCGACGTTCAACGCCGTGCTGCTCTTCCTGGTGGCGATGTACATCTTGTATGAGGCCTACCAGCGCTTCTTCATGCCGGCGGAGATCGCTACCGGAGCGATGATGTGGATCGCAATCGCCGGCCTGATCATCAACCTAATTTCGATGCGCCTTCTGGCATCTGCGAGCAACGAAAGCCTCAACGTCAAAGGAGCCTACCTCGAAGTTTGGAGCGACATGCTCGGCTCGCTTGGCGTAATCATCGCGGCACTTATCATCCGCTTCACCGGCTGGACCTGGGTCGACACGATTGTCGCTGTGGCGATCGGCCTTTGGGTTCTGCCGCGGACGTGGCAGTTGCTTCGCGAAAGCCTGGGGATCCTCATGGAGGGTGTCCCGAGGGGGCTCGACGTTACGGCAATCGAGGCCACCATCCTCGGAGTAGATGGCGTGACGGACGTTCATGACTTGCACGTGTGGGCTGTCAGCAGTGGCAGTAACGTGATGACGTCGCACGTAGTGGTTCGGGATTCTGCAGATGGGGATGCTGTGTTGGCGGCCGTCGTGGATGCTGTCAGCGATGCATTCGAAATCCATCACTGCACCATCCAGATCGAGCGGGCAGCTTTCCACGAGAGCGTTCCCTCACCCTCGCACTGACCGATCGGTAAACACCATGCAAACACATCACCCTCCTGGCTGAGGGTGATGTTGCAAAAAAAATGCGGTGAGGGATGCCGTAAACGGCAGGAGCGCTTCAAGGGGGTTGGTGAATGGCTTCGCCTGCCCTCGTCAACAACCTCCAGAAGGCTCAGCGATGGCCTGGATCATCACGAAGTACCTACTCACTGCCGGTATAGTGATTCTCGTGTCAGAGCTGGCGAAACGCAGCGACAAGCTGGGCGGCTTGGTCGCCGCCCTACCCTTGGTCACGGTCGTGACGTTGGTCTGGCTCTATTTAGAGAACCAGAGCATGGAGAAGATCTCCAACCATGCTTGGTACACGTTCTGGTACGTGCTTCCGACCCTGCCGATGTTTATTGCTTTTCCATTGCTGCTACCTAAGCTCGGCTTTTGGCCGACACTGATCAGCAGCATCCTCATCACAATGGCCAGCTTCGGAGGCTTCGCCATACTGCTGCGCCGGTTCGGCATTGAGCTTCTATGATCCGGTGGCCGCAGGGATCATCTTGATGAGTCTTAACGGCTATTAACACACTCGCCCTTCACCAGGTAGCGAACCATGTGCAGTTCGCCTTTCGAGTCTTCGTAGGTCATCATGCTTCTTACATTACCGCAGTACCGCACATTGGGTGATACATACACCAACTTACCAACGTCCAGGTCCATGCCATAGGCGTAGTCTTCTAGTTGAGGCATGGGCTTTTTTACGCGTTGAGCATAATCCGCTGTAGCCTCTCTAGCAGTACGCTCGATGTGTTTATTGATCTCCATACCGCTTTGGGCATTGGCTGTTAGTGATGTAAAGAGCATAAACACGGCGATCGCTGATACAGTAGTGTTCATAAGAAGTCCCTTAATAAAAAAGCGCCCGTAGGGGGGCGCTAAAATTCACCTACCAAAGGAGCGTATGGTTTACAGGTGAATGCACTGGCGCGAACAACTGCTCGGTGCTCTTGCCAAGCTGCTTTGAAATGAGACAATTTCCAAAGCAGCGATGCCTCTTCCGCTGCCCTTAAACTAGCAAAGGAGGCTAACACCAAGATGATCGTGCAATTACAATTTGGACATGTAATAGATTGTAAGATAATTATTCGAGAGAATATCGAGCCGCCACGTGAACTAATTTGCAGAAAGGCGCTGCGGTTTGCGGCCGTGCATGGGGTCTGCCTGCGTGGCGCCCTCGATCCAAGGCCAGTACCAGTCCTTGCAAGCTAACGACCGAAATGCTGCCTGTCCTGGCCGATTCCACCTGCCAGGCGAATCTGTCATACACCGCCGCAGGCCCCAGAATCCGCTATGCTTAGGGGTGGAGCCTGCATGACTGTCAGAAATCTTGCGGCTACATTACAAATTTGTAGGATTTCGCCGCGGCCAGCTTCTTCGCGTTAAGATTCAAGCGTCCTCAGGTGACCCGGCGTATGGACAGAGGTAGCGACTACCACATGCCATACCCTCAGCCAAACTTTCGAACAGCCTGCAACCATAATCTTGGCGGATTAGGCCAACTCCTTCCTCACACCTTGAGATAAGTTATGCGCGTTCTAGTTGTGGAAGACGAAATTAAAACTGCCGAATATCTTCAGCAGGGCCTATCCGAAAGCGGGTATGTCGTAGATATCGTGCACAACGGTGTAGATGCTCTGCACTTGTTCAACACTAATGTCTATTCGTTGGTCCTCCTGGACGTGAACCTCCCGGGTATCGACGGCTGGGACCTGCTGGAAACCATCCGTAAGACCAGCCGGGTCCGCATCATCATGCTGACCGCCCGCGGACGCATCAATGACAAGCTCAAGGGCTTGGACGGCGGCGCGGATGACTACCTTGTGAAGCCATTCGAATTCCCTGAGCTGCTTGCTCGCATCCGTTCGCTGCAACGCCGTGGTGATGAGTTAGTCGAGAAGAGCTCGCTGAAAATTGCCGATCTGGAACTCGACTCCGTCCGCCATCGCGTCTTCCGCGGTGGCACACGCATCGATCTCACCACCAAGGAATTTGCGCTTCTGCACCTGCTCATGAGCCGAACGGGCGAAGCGCTGACTCGCTCTCAGATCATCTCGTTGGTCTGGGATATGAATTTCGATTGCGACACCAATGTCATCGATGTAGCCATCCGGCGCTTGCGCTCGAAGATCGATGACCCGTTTGAAACCAAGCTCATTCACACGCTTCGTGGCGTTGGGTACGTTTTTGAGGAACGCGCATGAGGCCATTCAGCCTGGCTGCAAAGCTGGGGTTAAAAGTTGGGTTGATGAGCGCAGCGTTGCTGCTTCTGTTCGCCACCTTTGGCTATCTGATGGTAGGCAAGGCTCTGGAAAGAAATGCCAGAGCAGACCTGGAAGTAAAGATGGCGGGGATGGCTCACAACCTGTCCACCATCCCGGACATCTCCGGCGTCAACGCGGATGCGCATCAGCTTGTCGATTTGGTCATGGGCCACAACAACCTGTATGTGAGCATATTCGATACCTCACAGAATCAGACTCCCCTGCTCTCGATTGGCTCGAAACAGGTCAATCTGGAGGTGCACAAGTTTCAGCCGGCGGCCCAGCCCAAAGAGCACGAATGGCGTGATACGCAGGACCGTCCTCTGCTGAGTGCTTCTCGAATCATGCGTTTGGGCGATGGAACAGAGGTCAGCGTCTATATGACCATGGACCAGTCATCCAGTGAGGCGCTGCTCGATGCGTTGCTGACCTGGGCCTTGATGATGTCCCCCGTCATCCTCGCACTGATCTTGGCCATTGGCTGGTGGACTGTGCGCAGAGGCCTGCTACCACTGACCAAGTTCCTCAAGATCGCCTCGAAAATCTCAACCGAGAGCCTCGACCATCGCCTTCCAACTGATGGGATGCCGGCAGAACTCAAAATGCTCGCCGACGGCATCAACATCATGCTGGCTCGCCTGGATGATGGGGTTCAGCAGCTTTCGCAGTTCTCTGACGATCTCGCTCATGAACTTCGAGCACCGCTTTCCAACCTTATGGGTAAGGCTCAGGTAGCCTTGACCAGAGAACGATCACTTTCCGAATACCGGGAGGTTCTGGAGTCGTGCACAGAAGAGCTGGACCGCATGAGCCGCATGGTTTCGGACATGCTGTTCTTGGCCCAGGTCAGTCATCCAGCATCAATGGTGGAGTTCGAACCCGTCTCCTTGGTCGACGAGGTTCAGCGAGTGTGCGATCTCTTCAGCATTTCGGCAGAAGAAGGCGAGATCCAGCTGCAGATCTCTGGCAGTGATGACGTGGTGCGCGGGAACCGCCTGATGGTTCAACGTGCCGTCTCGAATTTGGTCTCGAACGCGATCCGTTACTGCCCTCGTGGCCGCACGGTCTACGTGAAGGTGCAGCATAGTGCGAGCGGTACGACGTTGAGTGTCGGCAACCCCGGCCGCGGTATCGCCAAGGAACACCACGCGCACTTGTTTGAGCGGTTCTACCGTGTGGACAAGAGCCGAGCACGGAGCGAAGGCGGTACCGGTCTTGGCTTGGCCATCGTTCAGTCGATCATGAGCCTGCACCAGGGATCGGCGAGCGTGGAGGTGACCGAAGAAAACTTCACTTGGTTCCACCTTCACTTTCCTGCAGCCCAGCAACTGCAGCCGGCAATGACCGCCGCTTAAACCGCGCAGACATGATTAGGCCCGTCAATCGACGGGCCTTTTTGTCTGCCTCACTGCATCAGTGCCGGAGGACCACAGGGTCCATGGGCGACCGCAGAATCACCGACTTAATAATCTTCTGTTCGTCAGGATTGGCGTTCTTTCACAGGTGGGAGAAATACTGAGCATTCACTTTCTCTTGAGCACTTACGCTGCCGGCGGCATCGATCAGGCGCATGGTCGAGTAGACACAGATCAGCGCCAAGATGAAGAATGCCGTGGCGACCACCATCACATAACGCTTGGCCAGCACCGGTGCCCGCTTGAGCTCCTGGATAGAGGCGTCCGCTACCTTTGCCGCTGCTGTTAGCTCTGAGATCAGTGGCTGGATGGCGGTGTCGACTCCGCGGCATGCAGCTGAATACGCTGCTGCAGCGGCGCGCAAGGCAACCTCTTCCGCATTCGACCAAGCCTTCTCTGCCTTTCGCACCTCCTCCTGAATCTGCCGGCCGACAGCGTCCACCTGCTCCACCAGTTCGTTCGACCTCTCCAGAACAGCGCTGGAGGTGCGCGTCTGCGAGGTCAGCTCATCGAGCTGGACAGTGAGTTTTTCAGTGCAGCGGCGAAAGTCACCGATAGCAACTGCCCAGGGCTCTATGTAATTCATGGCTATCTCCTAGGGCGGCCAACAACGCCGCGCTGAATTAACGCGCTAGATATCAAAATTGTAATTTGAGAGAAAATTCTTAATCCACCTCGACAATGCCGAGATAGACATGATCCTTCCAGATTTGACGATTTAACACATCCTATCTGCAGCCTAAATTACGGAATTGTAATTATTGACTCACCTTGTCGTTAGCTTCGTGTTCCTAAACTACAAACCAACAAAGGCCGCTAATCAGGTAGGCCTAGTATGAACCGAGGTTCACAATGAAATTTGTCAAATCTATCGCTATTGGCAGCCTGCTGCTGGGTCTCATGGGTACCGCTTACGCTGAAGGCGGCTTCGAGCGAGCGAAACAGTTCAACGAGAACTTCCGAACCGAACAGGCTCGCCTATGGAGCGATGACGCTTCGGACCAGAACAAACAACAAGTCGCTCAAGAGCAAAAGAAAGAAAGCAAGGATGGTAGGGAACAAGCCGACAATTAATCGGCGGTTAAATAGGACTTCAAATGACAAAAGTAATTGACAAAAAAGCCAGGGTAAAACCTGGCTTTTTTGTGCTTGGAATTTAGCCTTCGTTCTCGCGTGGCGTTTCCGCATTGCTTTCTCCGGTCAGACCCAGTGAGCGGCAAACTCGGCCACCATCACGTGGGCCAGCAGGCCTGCGGTTGGAATACCTTTGTCGATGACCTGGGCCGGAACAGGCGCCTGAATCAGGGTTTCGCACTGACGGCAGGCCCATTTACCACGTACATGCTGCTCGACGGTAAACACGCCCGGCGTGTAATCCAGCTACTCGCTAACGTCTTCGCCGATGCGTTGAAGTTGGCAGCCTCAAGCGCACTGAGTGTTTTCCGGTTCGTGACGGATCACCGTGCGTGGAAACTGCGGCGGCAATGGTGCACGTTTCGGCGATTGCCGTGGCTCGACCTGTGACGAAGCTGGGAGGAGCTGTTTCAGCTCTGCTTCGATAGCTTCAAGATCTGTGTCGAGCAGATCATCCAGCAAGCTGCCTTGTGCTTGGCTGATCTGCTCGCTGCGCTTGGCAAATTTGTGGCGCTTGAGCAGGGCGATCTCGAACTTGAACTGTTCGATGAGAATTTCATCATTTTGGATCTTCCTGCTCATCGCCTCGACTTGGGACTGCAACTGCGACGCCTGTGCCGCCAAGGCACGAAGCTGTTCCGGGGTCATATGGTCGAGGTTGGGCGAGGAAGTCATGCCGCTGATTGTGCCAGAGCAGGCCCGAAACGACGACGAGCAGACCCGCTGCCACGGCAGGCCCAGCACCAACGCCTGGAGTTGCTCGCTGTCGAGTTCGACCTCACAGCCATGGCGAATGCCGGGCCAGTGAAACTTCCCTTGATTCAGGCGCCGCGCGGCAAGCCAGACGCCCACGCCATCATGCACCAGCACTTTCATCCGGTTAGCGCGGCGAATGGCGAACAGATAAGCGCAATGCGGCTTCGCCGCACCGAACACCGCGATCACTCGGGCCAATGCCGTTTCGGTTCCGGCGCGCATGTCCATCGGCTCGGTGGACAGCCAGATCGCATCGATGCGGATCATTGGGCCACAGCCCGGATAAATTGCGCGCAGCCCTCGGGATCCGAGGCTGGCCATTTCAATGTGATTACTTGCCCGGCCATGGGCAACTCGATGACCACTGACGCTTCGGCTGGCCGTTTACGTTCCAGTGCAGGAACCGGCAATCCTTGTGCTTATCAAGCCACTGGAAAAAGCCTTTCAGCATCGACTTTTCGAATTTATTGAGCTCTGCTTGCATGCTAGAGAGCTGTTTACTGAGCTCTGCTTCTTTATGGATGGACCATGACTTGGTCTGGCCGGTTTTTAGGTTTCGTGTGGCGATGGATGTCACACGTTTCAACTCCCCGGTATCGTTCTGATAAAACGATTCGCAGGAGTAGTGGATTACGTAAACTCGGTTCGCGTCGAGGTAGAGGTCTTCGATTAAAGCTCTGCTCCTCTTGCGATCCTTTACCCGATCTAGCTCTGCTCCCACACCTTTCCCCTCAACCCAGTGCAATGTAGGCGAGCTAGCGATTCTGCCCTCAAATGTAGGTGCCCGCTAGATTCACCTCTAGCTCTGTCTATGACTCTGGCGAAGGGTACACCGCCTGGGGACAATCGGCCTGCTATGTCTTGGCGGACTGCCCTACCAATTGGCGGGGCCTACAACGGCCGCTTTTTAAGGTCGATGGAAAGCAGGACCATACGCTCCTGCCGAAGCTAGCTGGCAGGCGTCAGCCA
This sequence comes from Pseudomonas sp. CGJS7, assembly GCF_036961695.1. Lineage (NCBI taxonomy): Bacteria > Pseudomonadati > Pseudomonadota > Gammaproteobacteria > Pseudomonadales > Pseudomonadaceae > Pseudomonas > Pseudomonas sp. CGJS7. The sequence goes on from NZ_JBAMDI010000069.1 coordinate 12,169, forward strand.
AGAGGCGTATCCTACAACTGCTTGCTCCGAGACTTGTTGGCCTACAGCCTCCCCTTGGAGACATCTGATAGCCCGCCGCCGAGGCGGGCTTCTTGCTACCAGATCCGTAGGCAGCGGTGGCTAGGTGCCCAAGCTAGGCTCCGCCAGAGCGCATACTCAACATCAGCGATCTACCCGTCTCCCTAGTCCGACGGTTATCGACGTATCCAAGTCCTTTATCAGGCGCATGGAAAGCCGGCGAAGACTGGGCTAGATGCGCTACGCAGCCATTGCTTCGCAGGATTCTGCGCAGGCCATACAGGCCTGTGCGCAATGCTGACAGTGGTCTGCCTTATGCTGACCGCACTCCTCCCCGCAGGCCCGGCAAATTTTGGCGCATAGGGCACATAGCTCTCTGGCAAGCATGCTTTCTCGTGCCATCAAGGTAGCCGCAAGCTTGCACATATCTGCGCAATCCCTGTCCAGCTTGATGCAGTCAGCCATCATTTTTACATCCTGTTCTTGAAGGCAGGCTGTCGCACAGCCTTCACAGGCCAGCGCACAGCGCAGGCATTCCGAGATGCATTCTTCAAAGCGACTGTTCATGGTCATATCTCCGGTATCGGGTCGATGTGATGCCAGTAAACCGTTTCAAAACGGTATGTAGCGTTCGACCTGACGGGGTCCTGAAGATTGATTACATTTCTGTAAGCTTGTCCGAAGCATCTCGGTGTGAAGGCCTGCCGGATCATTTAAGGCTGGAAAATCACTGCTTCTGAATGCTCACGATTTTCGCGACGCTTCCCTCCATACGGAATGCAAATTCCACCTTGTCTCCTACGTTCAAGCCGTTCAGCCGTGCAGGTTCCGCTTGGAAACCCATGGTCATCGCCGGCCATTTGAGCTCTGCTACTGGGCCGTGGGCCAAGGTGATTTTTCCGCTTTGCGGATCCAGCGCCTTAATTGTCCCTTCAGCATGCGCAGTGGATGCCGCCTGGGTGCCTTGGCCACCCTCGGCGGAAGCTGGCATGTTCTTCATGTCCATACCATCCATGTCCTGGGCATGCACACTGGCGGCGAAAACTGTGACCAGGCCTGCGATGACGAATAGCTTTTTCATTGGATTACTCCTGAAAAGTGAGGGGTTGTTACAGCGAGTTCGCGGCGACGGACCAGCCAGTACGCCGCAGGTATTACAAACAGGGAGAGCAATGGAGCGGTCAGCATCCCGCCCACCATGGGCACCGCGATGCGACTCATGACCTCGCTGCCGGTACCGCTGCTCCAGAGGATGGGCAGCAGGCCTGCAACGATGACCGCCACAGTCATTGCCTTGGGTCTGATGCGCTGCACCGCGCCCTCACGGATTGCATCGAGCAGCGCTGCGCGTGTGGTTTCGCATTCGGCCTGACGCTCAGCCCAAGCGTTATTCAGGTAAATGAGCATGATCACCCCGAACTCCGCCGCTACGCCGGCCAGGGCAATGAAACCTACGCCTGTGGCCACCGACAGGTTGTAGCCCAGCAGATACAGCAGCCAAACGCCTCCGGTTAGGGCAAAAGGTAAGGTGCCCATGATGAGCATTGCTTCACCGAAGCGCCCAAATGTCAGGTAAAGCAGCACGAAGATAATGGCCAAGGTGGCCGGCACCACCCAGGCCAGGCGGGCGTTCGCCCGCTCCAGGTATTCGAACTGACCGGAGTAGCTCAAGCTCATGCCCGGATCGAGCTTTACCTCGCTGTCGATAGATTGACGTAGGTCTGCGACAACAGACGATAGGTCTCGGCCGCGCACATCGATGTACACCCAACCTGAGGGGCGAGCATTCTCGCTCTTGAGCATTGGCGGGCCATCGGCAATACGTATGCGGGCCACGGTGCCGAGCGTGAGCTGGCCGCCCTGCGAGGTGTAGATCGGAAGCTGACGCAACGCCTCCACGGAATCACGCCATTCGCGTGGATAGCGCACGCTGATGGGATAACGAGCTAACCCTTCAACCGTTTCCCCAATGGTTTCGCCACCTATTGCACCGGCAACAATAGCCTGAACGTCGGTGATGTTCAGGCCATAACGGGCAGCGGCATGGCGGTCGATGTCCAGATCTATGTAGCGGCCGCCAGTCAAACGCTCTGCCAGGGCCGAAGTCACTCCAGGCACCTTTTTCGCTGCCCGCTCCACAGCAAGGGTAGCCCGGTCTATCTGGTTCAGATCGCTGCCGGCAACCTTGACGCCGATTGGACTCTTGATGCCGGTGGCCAGCATGTCAATCCGGTTGCGGATAGGCGGAATCCAGATGTTGGTGAGCCCGGGCACACGCACGATACGGTCAAGCTCTTCGATGAGCTTCTCCGTGGTCATACCGGTACGCCATTCACTCTTGGGCTTGAGCCGCACGGTGGTCTCGAACATCTCCAGAGGTGCAGGGTCGGTGGCCGACTCGGCGCGGCCGGCCTTACCAAAAACACTGGCTACCTCGGGGACGGTACGAATCAAGCGATCCGTTCGCTGCAACAGCTCTGAAGCTTTCTGCGCCGAGAGCCCAGGCAAGGCTGAAGGCATGTAGAGCAGATCACCTTCATCAAGGGGGGGAAGAAACTCGCCGCCGAGATGGTTCAAGGGCCACAGACTGCTGAGCAGGATAAGCGCTGCTCCAGCGAGGGTCACCAGAGGCCGGCGCAGGACGACCTCCAATGCCGGACGGTATAGCCGGATGAGCACCCTGTTGAGCGGGTTGCGCTGTTCCGCTGGCAGTGGCCCTCTGATCCAGTACCCCATCAGCACCGGTATCAGGGTCACCGATAACGCAGCCGCCGCTGCCATTGCGTATGTCTTGGTAAAGGCCAGGGGGGCAAAGAGGCGGCCCTCTTGGGCTTGCAGTGTGAACACCGGGATGAACGAGAGCGTGATGATCATGAGGCTGAAGAACAGCGCAGGACCAACCTCCACGGCTGCCTCCGTCATAACCTTCCAATGCGCTTCGCCCCGCAAAAGTTGACTAGGGTGCCGGGAATTCCAGGCCTCAACTCGTTTGTGGGCGTTCTCGATCATGACCACGGCAGCGTCCACCATTGCACCGATGGCTATAGCGATTCCGCCAAGGGACATGATGTTGGCGTTGATGCCCTGATGACGCATGACGATCAGCGCAATCAGAATTCCCACGGGCAGCGACACGATGGCAACCAGCGACGAGCGCAGGTGCCAGAGAAACGCTGCGCATACCAACGCCACTACCACAAACTCCTCGACAAGTTTGTGACTGAGATTCTCCACAGCACGGTCGATCAGCTGGCTGCGGTCGTAGACGGTGACAAGCTCCACCCCGGTAGGTAGGCCTTTCTTCAAGGTTTCGAGCTTGGCCTTAACGTGCGCGATGGCCTCACGAGCATTCTTGCCGCTGCGCAGGATAACCACTCCACCTACGGCCTCACCGAGGCCGTCCAGCTCGCCTATGCCTCTGCGGGCTTCCGGACCTATCTGCACCGTAGCGACATCGCCTAACTTCACCGGCACGCCCTTGGCAGCCAGTCGCAGTGGGATCGCTCTGAAATCGTCCAACGATGTTAAGTAGCCCGCCGCACGAACCATGAATTCTGCTTCGCCTTGCTCCAGCACACCGCCACCGGTCTCCTGGTTGGCCTTGCCTATAGCCTCCACCACTTCAGCTTGGGTGATACCGAGGCTGGCCATGCGAAGCGGATCGAGGACGACTTGGTACTGCTTGATCATACCGCCGATGGTGGCCACCTCAGCGACATCCGGCAGGGTCTTGAGCTCATAGCGCAGGAACCAGTCCTGCAGGCTGCGCAGTTGCGACAGGTCATGGCCGCCATTGCGATCAACCAGCGCATACTGATAAATCCAGCCCACTCCGGTGGCGTCCGGTCCCAATACCGGCTTGGCTGCCGCAGGTAATCGCGATTGCGCCTGGCTCAGATACTCAAGAACCCGAGAGCGCGCCCAATACAGATCGGTGCCATCCTCGAACAGCACGTAGACGAAGCTGTCACCGAATGCGGAGAAGCCACGTACTGTTTTGGCTCCCGGAACCGAAAGCATGGTGGTGGTCAGCGGATAGGTCACCTGATTCTCAACGATCTGAGGTGCCTGTCCTGGGTAGGACGTGCGGATGATCACCTGTACATCCGACAGGTCGGGCAAGGCGTCGATTGGCAGGCTCCTCACCGAGACGAATCCCCATGCCACCAGAAACAGCGTGGCGAGAAGCACCAGCACGCGGTTGCCTACCGACCAGCGAATCAGTTTGGCAATCATGGTTGGCCCTCCAACACTTTGATCTGCTCAACCACCATGCCCTCGTCTCGTTCGCGTATGCCAAAGCGAATCTGCGCACCGACCTTGAGGCCATCAAGGAGCGACTGATCAGCCACCGGAAAGGTCATGGTCATCCCAGGCATGCCCAGGGTGAGGAAGGGACCATGGGCAACGGTGAGCTGGGCTCCGTCTATCTGCACGATACGGCCGTTCGCTTCATGGAGGGCGGGCCCCGCTTTGGGCTGAGCATCCTGCGCCGTCGCCGCTTCGATGCCTTTCAAATTAGCTTCGGAGTCCAGCAGGAATTGCCCGGATGCGACGATGCGCTGACCTGCCTGAAGGCCCTGCAACACCGCAACTTGCCCCTTGCTCTCCTGACCCAACACGACTTCCACCGGTCGGAAGCGACCATCGTCTTCAGCCAGCATCACCAGATCCCGCTTGCCGGTGCGTATGACCGCCTCGGCAGGCACCAAGAGACTCTCCTCGGCGGACACGCTGGGATGGAGAGCCACCTGTGCGGTCATTCCAGGACGAAGCCGTCCATCCGGGTTGGGCAACTCGATACGCAGGCGCAAAGTACGGCTTTGCAAGTCGGCATCGGCCAACAGCGCAGTCAGCTTGCCCGGTACGGGATCACCTGGAAACGCTGGCAATTGCGCCTGTACAGGCTGGCCTTCGTGGAGACCTTGAGCCTGGGCTTCTGGCACGGCGGCTTCCAGCCAGACGTTGGCCACTCCGTTGATCCTTGCCAAGGTAGCCCCCGGCGTCAGCGTCATGCCGGGTCGTAGATCGAGAACCTGGATTACACCGGCAGTAGGCGCAGAAAGTGTGACCGAGAGCTGCACCTTCCCAGTACTCGCGACCCGGTTGATCAGGTCGACCGGCATGCCGGAGAGCACGAGCCGCTGTCGCGCCGCCGCCGTCAGCTGAGCGTCGCCGGAATGTCGCAACGCCAGATATTCTTCCTGCAAACCAGCCCACTCCGGGGTCAGCACATCGGCTAGAGGAGCCCCTTTGACAACTATGTCCCCCGTCGCTCGGCCATATGCGCGTTCGACGTAACCGCCAGTACGGGCCTGCAATACGCTGAAGTCGCGTTCGTCGAACGCCAGAACGCCGCTCACGCTCAGGGATCGTTCAAGCCGGCCAGCCGTCACCGTTGCCAATCGAATCCCGAGATTTTGCTGGAGCCCAGCCGAGACCTGAACCGCGAGCTGCCCCTTGTCATTCGCGTCGTCTGAATACTTGGGCACGAGCGGCATATCCATGAATGGCGATTTACCGGGTGCCGGGAAATGCTGCTGGGGATACATCGGGTCGTACCAGTACAGCGCTTTTTGCTCACCATCTGGCTGAGATGGGGTAACCGTGCCACGTCCACCCAGCCAGAAGCCCGCACCTATCCCAATAGCAAGGGCAGCAGCCACAACCAAACCAATCGACCTACCCCTCATGCCTGCACCTCTCCATATACGAAATGCAGACGCGCTGCTGTTGCCGCCAACTGTCCTTGCAGGTCCACATCCTGTAACAGCGCTTCCACGCGTTGCCGACGTGCCGACAGCACTTCACTTAACGACGACTTACCGGCGCGGTAGTCCGCAAGAGCGAGGCGTACCCGGTCCTCGGCCAGAGGTAGAAGCGTTTCGCGACTGCGCCGCACCGCCCGTTGCAAGCGTTGGTACTCGGCAAGGTCTGTTTCTAGCTGGGCTTGATGCTCGCGCAGGGCAGCGTCCTGCTCGTCCTCCAACTGGCGAACTTGTGCGCGTCGTGCCGCAATCATCGGGTCTTGCCGTGAGCCAGTGAACAACGGCAACTGGAAGCTAACTTGCAGGCTGACCATGTTGCTGAAGTCCGGGCCACGACGCTGATAATCCACCCCCCAAGACCAATCTGACTTCTTTTCTGCCTGGGCCTGGTGTACCTGGGCTTGCGCCTCGCGTGTCATGGCGTTGTAGGTATTGAGCTCCGGATGGGCATGAACGGAGTGCAGGTATTCAGCTGCGTCTACTGGCCAGACAGGGAAAGTCGGCGCGCCTACTTCGGCGTCCTGCCCAATCCAGCGCTTCAGCGCGGATCGCGCTTGAGCTGCCTGACTCAACAAAACATCTTTCTGCTCGTCCAGCTGTGCCAATTCCTGTTTGGGAGCCAGCGTATCGGCCGTTGAGCCTGCGCCTCCGGCCAGGCGCGCCCGCACCGTAGATGCCAGCAGCTGGTTTTCTTTGTAGAAAGCGTCGAAGTGTTCAAGTTTTCGCTGCACGGTGTACGCCGTAACCCAAGCCTGTGCGGTTGCCGCCCGAATCTTCAGGCGCTCGAAGACTGCCTCGGCATCGGCTCGCTCGACCGTGGCCTGAGCTGTCTCTACACGAGCTTTGCGTTTTTCCCGATTCGGTACGTCTTGGGACAGGCCAACCACCTGCATGGTCATGAAGTCTCTGTTCATGCTCCAGCGATCAGCGCCTTCAATCGGCAGGTTTTGTACCCCAAGATTGAGGCGCGGATCGGGTAGTTCGCCCGCTGGGATGACCGAGCTGCGAGCAGCTGATGCCTGCTCCAGGCGGGCCTGTAGAGAGGGAGCGTTGCGTTCAGCCAATTGCAGCGCCTCATCCAGCGACAGCGTTACAGCCTGTGCCGAGACAGCCGGCAGCAGTATGAAAAGGACGGCCGTGGTGATCCGTCCCTGAAAACGTTGGGGAGTCATGAAAATGATTCCTCGAAAGATCAGCGCCCAGGCGCGTGCCATCGCCCCGCTTCTAAGCAGAACGATGGTGTGAAATTAAGAGGGAGTCAGACGCGGGGAGGACGCCATGGATCGGGGGGAGAACCTGTCGCTATGCCTACAGCGTAGGTATCGGCAGGCCGTGGCTTTGCATAGGTCAGTCCAGGCGTCAGGAAGCTGAGCTGCACTGTGCTGGCAGTCCTGCACTCCTGACCCACCTTGCAGGATTTGGCATGGTCACCAGTCTTGCCCGGGTCTTGGTCCTGGCAGCAGTCATGGTCCATGCCCGCCATCATTTCCATGCCCATGGTCTGCATTGGGCAAGGTTCAGTCGCCGAATCGATGCCCGCCATCCCGTTAAGCGGAAGCGCCACGATAATCATCAGGATGGTGAGCAGTCGAATGAACCGATTCATGATGGGCGAGTATAGGTTACCGGGATGAATTCAGCATTAAGGGGTTGGGGCTGCACCAACCAACCGCTTGGAGGCAGGAAGGCTGATGAAGAAGGTTGTGACACCCTCCTCTGAAGTACACCAAATTCGTCCGCTGTGAGTCTCAATAATGGAACGTGTGATCGACAGCCCCAGGCCCGCATTACTTGGACCACCTTCGCGTCTGGCTGGATCGGCCCGATAGAACCGGTCGAAGATCTTGCCAATGTGCTGAGGATCGATGGTTACTCCGCTGTTACGTACGGATAGCGTCACGGTTTCACGTGTTTGCTCGATCTGCACTGCTATCTCATTGCCTTCCGGGGTGTAGCGCAACGCGTTAGATAATAGGTTGGAAAGGGCTCGGTCAATCATCAGGCGATCACCACGAACCTTGCCACGACCTTGGAGGGTCAGCTGAATGCCCCGGTCCTCAGCCAGAAACTGGTAGTACTCGAACAGCTTGGATACGAGTTCGGAGAGGTCCACATCGATCTGCTCGGGCACGATCAGACCATTATCCGCCTTGGCTAGGAAAAGCATGTCGTCGATCATGCGCGACATGCGCTTGAGGTCTTCCAGGTTCGAATAGAGGTTTTCCTCATAGGCATCCAGGTCACGCTTCTTGGTGAGCACCACTTCGGTATGAGTCAGCAGGTTGCTGACCGGCGTTCTCAACTCGTGAGCGATATCGGCAGAGAAGTTGGACAACCGAACGAATGTATCCTCCAACCGTCCCAGCATCCCGTTGAAAGACAGGATGAGTTCCTGAAGCTCAAGCGGTACGGGCTCCAGTGGAATGCGCTCGCGGAGAGATTTTGCCGACATCCCGGTGGCCACTTTGGTGATTTGCCTGACAGGCCGGAGTCCGCTTTTGGCCACGACCCAGCCCAAGCCTGCGCTCACAATCGCGCTGATCACCAAGCCGATGCCGAACCACCATTGCAGGGTGACAAAGAAATGCGCGTGAGTGGTGACATCGAGCATCAGCACGGCCGTTACCGGTTCCGGCTCGCCCGCGATAGTCAACTGGGCGGTGATACCGCGGAAGTTCTGCGCTTCATCCTGCCATTCCCAAACCGCACCCTGGCGCGCCTGCTCGAACCGCTGAGGGATTTGGGAGGCTTTGGAGTCTGAAAAAAGGACCGTGCCGTCAGCCTTGGTGATTTTCGCCGAAAGATCCTGATGTGCGCCGAGCAATGCCCGCAGTTGCTGCTCCTGATCGTCGAGCTCGCCTCGCGCTGCTGAAATGGAAAGGATATGACGCGTTGACTCCAGCTTTTCGGCAAGCGCCTGCTCATCCAGCATCCGGAAATGGTGCTGGCTGAGCCCGTAGAAAGCCACGCCGGCAACGACCAAGACAGCAGTCACCGCGAACATGAACATTAGTGTCAGTCGCTTGACGAGGGATGATTGCGGGCGCATCACTCGGGCACATCCATCATGTAGCCCATGCCTCGGGCGGTGTGGATGAGCTTTGGCGCGAAGTCGTCATCAATCTTGGCCCGCAGTCGGCGAATCGCGACCTCGATCACGTTGGTGTCACTGTCGAAGTTCATGTCCCAGACCTGAGAAGCGATCAGCGACTTGGGGAGCACCTCGCCGCGTCGGCGCATGAGCAGCTCCAACAGGGAAAACTCCTTGGCAGTAAGGTCGATACGCTTACCGTTTCGCGTAGCCCGGCGCTTGAGCAGGTCCACTTCAAGGTCTGCCATTTTCATGGTGGTTTGAGCAGAACCACCGTTGCCTCTGCGCAGCAACGTGCGAACCCGAGCCAGCAGCTCCGAGAATGCAAAGGGCTTCACTAGGTAATCATCAGCGCCCAGCTCCAAACCTTTCACGCGATCGTCTACGCCATCACGGGCCGTCAAGAAAAGGACCGGCACATCCTTACCCGCTGCGCGTATCTTGCGCAGAACCTCCCAGCCATCGAGCCCCGGCATCATCACATCGAGAATCAGCAAGTCATAGGCTTCGCTCTGCGCGTGTTGCAGGGCATCAGTGCCTGTCATCACCCGGTCAACGGTGAAGCCAGCTTCTGTCAGGCCTTGCTGGAGGTAGACACCGGTTTTCGGCTCATCTTCGGCTACGAGTAATTTCATCTGCTCTCATCCACGCGGGGTGCATCTCCAGTTTGCAGGAAAAAAGACGCCCAACCAGAAGCTGACGGAAAAGTAATGTCGAGATCAGTTTTCTGACAGCACCGCGAGGCTAACTTGACCACGTACCTGACGCCATGAGGCGCAGAACCATTGAGGATCTCCAGATGAACATGGTCAAAGCAATTGTGTTGGTCGTTACCTTCGGCACGGCAGGCATTGCCCTGGCAGAGGGCGGCGCGGACCGGACCTTTGCGCGGATGGAAGCGGCTCGCCAAAGTTCCATGCAGGGCTACCAGGTTGCGCAGGAGAAGAGAGAGCAGGCGCCAGTCGCCGCCCAGTCCAGCAAGCACGCGGGCCACGAAAGCTGCTGATCCGAGCTTACAGAAATGTAATCACCCCGGAATCTGAACTATGGCAGTTTCAGACTACGGCCTCTCATCAGCCTCGCGCAGTGGCGAAAGTCTACGAGACTGGTGAGAGCACCAATGAACCCAAGGGCTGCGCCATCGAGCAGCCTGGATATCAGCGATCTACCTGACTGGACGCAACGGCATGCAAAGCAAAACCACGAGACGATCTTTCGTCAAAGGCCTGGCCGCTACCGGACTTCTGGGTGGGCTCGGCATGTGGCGCGCGCCGGTCTGGGCCGTGACCAGCCCTGGCCAACCGAACGTGCTCAGCGGCACGGACTTCGATCTGTATATCGGTGAACTGCCCGTCAACATCACGGGTGCAGCTCGTACGGCCATGGCCATCAACGGCTCCGTGCCAGGGCCAATCCTGCGATGGCGCGAAGGCGACACCGTGACGCTGCGCGTACGCAACCGGCTGAAACAGGACACCTCCATTCACTGGCACGGCATCATCCTGCCCGCCAACATGGACGGTGTGCCGGGCTTGAGCTTCCACGGCATCGCTCCCGATGGCATGTACGAATACAAGTTCAAGGTCCACCAGAACGGCACTTACTGGTATCACAGTCACTCAGGCTTCCAAGAACAGTCCGGGGTCTATGGGGCTTTGGTGATCGATGCCAAAGATCCGGAGCCGTTTGTATATGACCGTGATTACGTCGTCATGCTCAGCGATTGGACGGATGAAGACCCGGCGCAGGTGCTCTCCAAACTCAAGAAGCAATCTGACTACTACAACTTCCACAAGCGCACAATTGGCGACTTCGTTGACGATGTGAGCGAGAAAGGCTGGTCGGCCGCTGTAGCGGATCGGAAGATGTGGGCTGAAATGAAGATGAGCCCCACCGACCTCGCTGATGTGAGCGGGTATACCTACACCTACCTCATGAACGGCCAGGCTCCGAACGGCAACTGGACGGGAATCTTCAAGCCCGGCGAGAAAATCCGCCTGCGCTTTATCAACGGCTCGGCCATGACCTATTTCGATGTCCGGATTCCTGGGCTCAAGATGACGGTTGTGGCTGCCGACGGCCAGTACGTCAAACCCGTATCGGTCGATGAGTTCCGGATCGCCGTTGCGGAAACCTACGATGTCATCGTCGAACCTGAAAACGAGCAGGCCTATACGATCTTCGCGCAGTCCATGGACCGTACCGGGTACTCCCGAGGCACCCTGGCAGTTCGTGAAGGCTTGCAAGCGCCCGTGCCGGAGGTAGATCCGCGCCCGATCATCGCCATGAGCGACATGGGCATGGACCACGGCAGCATGGGCGGAATGGATCACGGCAGCATGGCTGGCATGGACCAAGGCAACATGGCCGGCATGGACCACAGCAAGATGGCTGGGATGGACCACGGCAGCATGGCCGGCATGGACCACAGCAAGATGGCTGGAATGGACCATGGCAGCATGGCCGGCATGGACCACAGCAAGATGGCTGGGATGGACCACGGCAATATGGCCGGCATGGATCACAGCAAGATGGCTGGGATGGGTCATGAGGGCATGGCCGGCATGAGCGGGGCAATGCAGAGCCATCCGGCTTCCGAGACCAACAACCCGTTGGTCGATATGCAGACCATGTCGCCGACCCCGAAGCTGAACGATCCGGGAATTGGCCTGCGCAACAACGGGCGCCGAGTGCTGACCTACGCCGATTTGCGGAGCACCTTCATCGATCCCGATGGTCGAGAGCCTGGACGCACAATCGAACTGCACCTTACCGGCCACATGGAGAAGTTCGCGTGGTCGTTCGACGGTATCAAATTCTCCGACGCTGAACCGCTGCGGTTGAAATATGGCGAGCGTCTTCGCATCACCTTGGTCAACGACACCATGATGACTCACCCCATCCACCTCCACGGTATGTGGAGTGATCTGGAGGACGAGAATGGCAACTTCATGGTTCGCAAGCACACCATCGACATGCCACCTGGCTCAAAACGAAGCTATCGCGTCACCGCAGACGCCTTGGGACGTTGGGCCTATCACTGTCACCTACTGTTCCACATGGAAATGGGCATGTTCCGAGAAGTCCGTGTGGACGAATGAACCGGAGATCTGAGATGAGCAAACCAATGAAACGAAGCGCCTTTTTCCTTTCTGCTGCGATGGTAGGCATGCTGGCTGTTTATGCCCCGTCGTCGTGGTCCAGCGACAACCATGATCAGCACTCACAGAAATCCACCGAGGCAGGCAAAGCCAAAGGCTCGCAGGACAAGCAGGGCCAGGGGATGAACCATGAAGGCATGGACCATGGTTCCATGGAAGGTATGGACCACGGCTCGATGAAGGGAATGGACCATGGCTCGATGGAAGGCATGGACCACGACAAAATGATGAAATCGCATGGCAGCGACAAAGCTAAGGCAGGGAAAGATGGCCAATAGCCTCGGGCGGCCTTCGCTGCTGGCCCTGACTGTTTCAATCGGCATGCTGGGCGTAACGCCCAGCTTCGCCGCTGAAGAAATGGATCACTCGGGCATGGATCATTCGAAAATGGGGCACGGTTCCATGCAAATGGATGCTGCTCCGTCCGAATCGATGCCGGCGATGGATCACAGCAAGATGGGGGTTAGCAAACATCAGAAACAGACTGCCCCTGTTGATCACAGCCAGATGGGGCATGCTCAAAGCCAGAGCAAATCCAGCCCGGTGGACCATAGCAAGATGGACCATGGAACCATGAAGGGCATGGATCACGGTTCGATGAAGGGCATGGACCATTCCCAGATGAATCATGGTTCAGCGACTTCTCCAACCACAACTAGCCGCACGCCGATTCCAGTGCTCACTGATGCCGACCGTGAGGCAGCCTTTCCGCCTTTGGGTGGCCACCAGGTGCACGACAGCGGAATCAACAGTTTCTTCCTGTTGGACCAGCTCGAATACCAGGACGCCGATGAGGGCAGCACCCTGGCCTGGGACGCTTCAGGCTGGGTAGGCGGTGACATTAATCGACTCTGGGTTCGTTCGGAAGGCGAGCGCACCAATGGGGTAACCGAAGACGCCGAGCTGCAATTGCTTTACGGCCGCTCGGTCAGTCCATGGTGGGATGTGGTCGCCGGGGTCCGTCAGGATTTCAAACCGGAATCCCCACAGACCTGGGCAGCCTTTGGTATTCAGGGCATGGCCTTGTATGACTTCGAGGCCGAAGCCACGGCGTTCATAGGCGAGAACGGCCAGACTGCTGCGCGTCTTGAGGGCGAATACGACATCCTGCTGACCAATCGCTTGATTTTGCAGCCCACGGCCGAGGCGAACTTCTATGGCAAGAACGATCCTGAGCGCGGTGTTGGCTCGGGTCTGGCCAATACCGAAGTCGGCCTGCGTCTACGGTATGAAATTGTCCGCCAGTTTGCTCCATACATAGGCGTTACCTGGAGCCGCTCCTACGGCAACACCGCTGACTTCATCCGAGACGAGGGTGGAGATGTTAATGAGGCACGCTTCGTTGCCGGTATCAGGATGTGGTTCTGAGAATTTCAACATGAAAAGAACAATTACAACGCTGCTCGTGGCCGGTACTTTCGGAAGTGCTGCTGTATTGGGCACGGCGTATTTCGGCTTGGTGAATGTCGGCGCCGATGATCCTCACTTTCCGGCTGTCCATTCGTTTCTCGCCATGGCTCGCGACCGGTCGATTGAGGTTCGAGCGCGAGACATTGAAGTGCCTGACCTAAAGAATGCCGCGTTGATCAAGGCAGGAGCAGGCAACTACAACGCCATGTGCATTGGGTGCCACCTCGCCCCAGGCGTTGGGCAGACTGAACTAAGCCAAGCGCTATACCCGTCGCCACCTGACCTCACCAAGGTCGGTGTCGGAGGCGATCCGGCCGCCGCATTCTGGACGATCAAACACGGTATCAAAGCCACCGGCATGCCCGCTTGGGGCAAGAGCATGGGTGATGAGTACATCTGGGGAATCGTCGCGTTCCTGAACCAACTGCCCCAAATCAATCCTGAGCAGTACAAGGCTCTAGTGGCCACGAGCGGTGGCCACAAGCACGGCGGCGGTGAAAGCGATATGCACAACCATGAGGGCCAGCACGGCGTAAGCAGTCGTGCCGAGCATGGTGATCACGACGAAGCGGCAGACGACGATCATGCCCAGGCAGCTCACGACCACGGAACTGCACCCGCAGGCTCCGCCCAAGCGGCAGATCATCACGGTGACCACAATGCGGCCGAGGCCCATTCGGATCCCCACCCGGCATCGTCGCCTAAGACGCATGTTCACAAAGACGGTAAGGAGCACACTCATGCCAACTAACCGGGTCTTCGTTCGGCTAGCTGCTATCGCTGGGCTTCTGGTGACCTCGGCGGCCTACGCTGCCGAGCCATTGTCCATCAACGTTCACCGAGACGCGAACTGCGGTTGCTGCAAGAAGTGGATCGCGCACCTGGAAGCTAATGGTTTCAAAGTGATCGACCATGTTGAGACGGACATGAGCGCAGTGAAACAGAAGGTGGGCGTAGCGCCACGGTTAGCGTCCTGCCACACAGCAGTGATCGACGGAAAGTTTGTCGAAGGTCACGTGCCAGCTGAGCAGATTCGAGAGCTCAGGGGGCGGAACGATCTGGCCGGGATCGCCGTACCAGGAATGCCAGCTGGATCCCCAGGCATGGAGGTTGATGGCGTAAGCCATACCTACCAAGTCATTGGTTTAACCAAAAGCGGCGAGGACCAAGTAGTCGCCAACTATCCGGCCAAATAACACATCGACCAGAAGGACGGCAGTAGGCTGACTGCCGTCCCATGTGCTCCGGCTAGAAAGCTTCATCTGCTCAACACGACGATACAGTGGGCCTGTAAAAGATAGCTAATCAGATTCACGGCGCTCGCGTACTGGTTTGAGTACGATATCGCCGTTGATGAGCTCCATGGAGAGTATGTAGCCCGTCGTAAGCCCGAGCTCGCGCAGAATATTGTCGGGTAATTCCACAATCACATCGCCGGAGCCGTCGCCGGGATCAGGCACTTTACCGTGGTGCGCACTGATTCAGTCATTAGGCTCTCCTGTCTGAGCTACCAATCCTCATCGTACTCCACGAGTCATGTAAGCCGGTCACCAGGCGATCAATCGCCGGAATTGACGCTTCAACCCGGCTTTTTATCAGCGTAAGTCCTGTCCGCTCGCTCAGTGCTCAGTTCTGGCCCCGGCAACCGACTCCAGCGGTCCGGTATTCAAGGATTTTCACGTCTCCGTTGGAATCCTCGTAGTTCATCTGTGCCGGCATCACGTCACAGCTCGCCGTGGTCGATGTCATGCTGATTACCCTCGCCACGTCGGGCCGCATCCCGTAGCGATAATGGATCACCTCCGGTGGCTTCTTACCATTGGCGGCTGCATAAGCTCGCATAGCTTGCTCATTGGCCTGAATCATTTTCCCGTATAGACGGTCGGATCCTCCTTCGGCGAGTGCGGCTGAGGAGGCCACTATGGCCAGGATGGCGGTGATACTTTTGATGACTTTCATTTCAATCACTCCACTAGACGTGACTGAAGATTAAGGTTTGGTCGCTGTCAATTGAGTGATACGGGGATTACAAGGTTGTA
The DNA here is from genome assembly GCF_036961695.1 of Pseudomonas sp. CGJS7. Taxonomy (NCBI): domain Bacteria; kingdom Pseudomonadati; phylum Pseudomonadota; class Gammaproteobacteria; order Pseudomonadales; family Pseudomonadaceae; genus Pseudomonas; species Pseudomonas sp. CGJS7. The sequence continues at coordinate 27,656 of NZ_JBAMDI010000069.1, forward strand.
AGTCCCGCTTGCAGAAGAAGGTAGCGTTGCGGCTTCACCGCATACCCGTTCCCCCTCAGGCAAACTATTGGTAGACACCCAAGAGTAGACGCTCAAGATAGTCCACTACTAGGCTGAACCCGAGCGACGTGTCGAGCATCTCGAATGGAACAAAACCCATCAAATGACCGCACGGCCGACAAAGCCACTGCTCCGCGAGCATCTGAGAGCCTAATACCTTCGATGCTATCTCCGGTCCTTTCGCATATTGGAACGCCACCGCGCTCTGCTGGGCATCCAGGCGATGGGCCTGAACGGGTTGGCTCAGAGCCGTCTCTGTTGGTTGGCTGAGATCTATTGCACGGTTTGCCCGGGCCCAGGCGCAAAAATTTCGAACCTATGGAGGCAACGGGCGTAATAAAAAATGCCAGGCACTGCCTGGCATTTACGAAATCTCTAATTGTACTGTTCAAATCATTTACTACTTGTTGTTGATGCATTGCGAATACATCGAGTAACGAACAGTCTTCAGCGTGCCCTGGGAGTCCTCGAAGGTCATCAACCGTGGGTAGACCTGGCAGGTACGGGGGTCCTGCGACTGACGTACGAACTTAGCAACGTCGATCTTCATGCCATATTTGTAATCCTGAATCTCTGGCATTGGCTTGCCATTTTTCTCCGCGTACTTGGCCACTGCGGTCTGGTGTTCCTTGGTGTATTGCAGCTGCTTGCTCTCGGAGAAAGTGTTGGCCTGCGAAGCCACCGAGAAAACAACAAGTGCAGCAGCGATAATTAGCTTTTTCATAAAACCCTCTAAATTTCAAAACTTCTCGGGCATAACCTTAGCAATGCATAGGCATCACCGGCATGACGAGAAACTTACAATTTTGAAAGGTAAGTGCATCTACTTCACTTTAATCGAGTAGGAGGCGGGTTCACGCCCGCCGTCCTCTCACACCACCGTGCGTACGCTTCCGTACACGGCGGTTCAGGTTATGCGACTAAGCCGGTTGATCGTATCCAGTATCGAGACAAGCCCAAGGCGTCCCATAGTTTCTTCGGCAGCGCCTGATTCATATGTGGTGCACCCGAGTTCCACCATGGCCGCCTTCCATTGGAGGTCGATTTACAGGCACGCTCTGCACCCAGCCCCAGCCGTATCAGGTTGCGAGCCCTCGTCGAAGGCTGCTTCCATTGTCGCCAGATGACACAGCGCAGTTTGTGCCTGAGCCACGTGTTGTGGGCTTCTCTTTAGCGGAGGCTGTTAGCTAACCACTTCGGCCTCGTCGCCGTCTTCATCCTTGCGGTGTGCCCAGTGATACAGGGCAGGCAATACCAGCAAGGTCAGTGCGGTGGAGGACAGGATCCCGCCAATTACCACCGTTGCCAATGGACGCTGAACTTCTGCACCGGTACCGGTGGCCAAGGCCATCGGGATGAAGCCCAGGGACGCTACCAAAGCTGTCATCAAAACAGGTCGCAGACGGGTCAATGCGCCTTCATCGACTGCCTGCCTGAGCGTCCGCCCCTCCTCTCTTAGCCCGCGGATGAAGGCAATCATCACCAGGCCGTTCAGGACTGCAACGCCGGACAGTGCAATGAAGCCGACACCTGCCGAGATCGACAGTGGGATGTCCCGCAGCCACAACGCCACAACACCACCGGTGAGTGCGAATGGAATACCGGTGAAGACCAGCATGCCGTCCTTCAGGTTGTTGAACATCAGGAACAACAAGGTCATGACCAGCAGCAAGGCGACTGGAACAACGATCTGCAGGCGTTTGGCAGCCGACTGCAGCTGCTCGAACTGGCCCCCCCAAGTCGTCCAGTAGCCCGCAGGGATTTGCACCTTCTTGTCCAGCGATGCGGTCGCCTCCTCAACGAAGGACCCCAGATCGCGGCCTCGAACGTTGGCGCTGACGATAACCAGACGTTTGCCGTTCTCGCGGCTGATTTGGTTCGGGCCCAGTTGCAGGTCCAGATTGGCGACCTGGGACAGCGGGATGAAGCCGATCTGATTGGCACCCTGTGCCGCATTGGCAGGTACCGGGATCAGCAAGCTGGACATACCCGCTACGTCGGTGCGAACGGTCTCTGGTAGGCGTACTACCATGTCGAACCGACGGTCGCCCTCATACAGCGTGCCGGCCTGACGGCCACCCACGGCGATAGCGATCGAGTTCTGAACATCCGCGATGTTCAGGCCGTAGCGTGCTGCTTTTTCGCGGTCAATGTTGATGGTCAGCACCGGCAGGCCGGATGTCTGCTCAACTTTCACTTCCGATGAGCCCGGGACCGCTTTGAGCGCTGCCGCGATCTTGTTGGCGGTGTTGTTGAGCACGTCCATGTCATCGCCGAAGACTTTCACAGCGACGTCACTACGCACGCCCGAAATCAGCTCGTTGAAACGCAGTTGGATTGGCTGCGACAACTCGTAGTTGCTTCCTGGAACACCCGCTGCGGCCTTCTGCACTTCAGCAATCAGCTCATCACGAGGCTTCTTCGGGTTAGGCCACTGATCCTGAGGCTTGAGCATGATGTAGGCGTCAGAGGCGTTCGGCGGCATCGGGTCAGATGCAATTTCTGCGGTACCCGAGCGTGCGAACATCCGCTCAACTTCAGGCACCTGCGCAATCACCGCTTTCTCCAGACGCTGCTGCATCTCGACAGATTGAGTGAGGCTCGTTCCAGGCACACGCATGGCCTGCATCGCAAAGTCACCCTCACTGAGGCTTGGGATGAACTCGCTACCCATACGACTTGCCAGCAAACCACTGAGCACGACCAAGGCTACTGCGGCCGAGAAAGCGATGTTCCGATGTCCCAGCACCCATTGCAGAACCGGTTCATAGCGCAGTCGAGCTGTGCGCATGACCACGCCTTCCTCTTCCTTCACCTTGCCAGTGACGAACATGGCAATAGCTGCAGGAACAAAGGTAACGGACAGGACCATTGCACCCAGCAGCGCCATCACAACGGTGAAGGCCATCGGGTGGAACATTTTGCCTTCGACGCCGGTGAGGGCGAAGATCGGCAGGTACACCACCATGATGATCAGCTGACCGAAGATCAGCGGCCGGCGAGCTTCTCGCGCCGCGGCAAAGACCTCGTGGAAGCGTTCGGTTTTGGTGAGCATGCGGCCATGCTTATGTTGCGCATGAGCCAGTCGACGGATCGCGTTTTCTACAATAACCACGGCACCGTCGACGATGATGCCGAAGTCGAGTGCCCCCAAACTCATTAAGTTGGCACTGACCTTGTTGTTGAACATGCCTGTGAAGGTGAACAGCATGGACAGCGGAATCACCATCGCGGTGATCAGAGCCGCACGGATGTTGCCGAGGAACAGGAACAGAATGGCGATAACCAGGATCGCGCCTTCCACCAGGTTCTTCTTCACCGTCGCGATGGCTTTTTCAACCAGGTTGGTACGGTCGTAAACAGTCACAGCCACCACGCCCTTTGGCAGGGTGCGGTTGATGTCCGCCAATTTGGCGGCGACAGCTTGAGATACGGTGCGGCTGTTTTCACCAATCAGCATGAACACGGTACCGAGCACGACTTCGCGGCCGTTCTCAGTAGCAGCACCTGTACGGAGCTCTTTACCGATGCTGACGTCAGCAACGCTGCTGATGCGAATCGGTGCACCATCCACACTGGTGATCACGATGTTGGCGATGTCTTCGATATTGCCTACCTGACCCGGTGCACGGATGAGCAACTGTTCACCATTACGCTCGATGTAGCCGGCACCGACGTTGGCGTTGTTACTTTCCAACGCTGCGACCAGGTCATTGAGTGTCAGCTTGTAGGTAGCCAGGCGCTTTGGATCCGGCGCAACCAGGAACTGCTTGGCATAACCGCCGATGGTATTGATCTCGGCCACACCCGGGACGTTACGCAGCTGAGGCTTGATGATCCAGTCCTGGATCACGCGCAGGTCGGTCGGGGTGTACGGCGTACCGTCCTCTTTGACCGCGCCATCTTCGGCTTCAACAGTCCACAGGAAGATCTCGCCGAGGCCGGTAGATACCGGACCCATGACGGCCTCTACACCTTCTGGCAGCTGTTCCTTCGCAACCTGCAGCCGCTCGTTGATCAACTGGCGGGCAAAGAAGATGTCAGTGCCATCCTTGAAGATCACGGTGACCTGAGACAGGCCAGAGCGAGACAGGGAACGGGTCTGCTGAAGGCCCGGGAGACCGGCCATGGCCGTTTCAACTGGAAACGTGATCCGTTGTTCGGTTTCCAAGGGCGAGTAACCAGGCGCTGCAGTGTTGATCTGCACCTGGACGTTGGTGATATCGGGTACCGCATCGATGGGCAGCTTTTGATAGCTGTAGATACCGATACCCGCCATGATCAGAACGGCGATCATTACTACGATGCGCTGCTCGATGGCGAATCTGATGATACGTTCAAACATGAGAAATCATCCTGTCAGTTCGCATCAGTGACCGTGTTCGGCAGAAGCTTTGCCGAGCTCGGACTTGAGTGTGAAGCTGCCACTGGTTGCTACCTGGGCGCCGGCTTCAATACCGTCGATGATTTCCACGTACCCATTGTCGCGGCGACCCAGTTTTACCGGGCGGGTGTCAAAGCCATCTGGGGTGCGTACGAATACCGAAGGTTTGTCTTCAACGGTCTGCACAGCGTGCTCAGGGACCGCTACGGCAACTCGATCGGTCTGGAAGGTGACCGCAATGTTTACGAACAGGCCTGGACGCCAGGCGCCGTTGGGGTTGGTCAAGGTGACGCGGACAGTAGCTGCACGGTTTTGCTCGCCCAGCAGGCTGCCGACATAACCCACCTTCCCTTCGACCTCGACGTTCATGTCAGGCGAAGAGACTTTCACTGCACGGCCAGTCGTGACCTTGCCCAGATCTGTCGGCGGAACTGCGAAGGTCGCCCAGACCTGATTCAGGTCGGAAAGGATGAAGGCGTTGGTCGCCTCGCTGACGACTTCGCCGACGGTCAGGTGTTTCTCCACTACCACGGCGTCGAAGGGAGCGCGGAGCTCGTAACGATTACCGCCAACAGAGTTAACCGAGGCACCGATTGCGCCGACCTTCTGCTTGGCGTTGGCCAAGGAGATATCCGCCTCTTGCAGCGCTTGGCGTGCTTGGAGGTAGTCTTGCTCTGCGGAGATCTTGTCCTGCCACAGTTGCTTCTCACGCTCGAAGGTGACACGCGCCAGTTCGACGCGACGCTGTGCGGCCTGTTGTTCGCTGCGCAGGTCAGAGATCTGCTGGCTGGCGATTACCGCCAGGACTTGCCCTTTCTTGACCGTCTCGCCCAAGTTGGCCTGGACAGCCTCAACAACGCCAGGAACACGAGGAACCACGTGGGCAGTACGATCTTCGTCGAAGCGAATTTCGCCCGGGAAGCTCACGACGGTACCGAGGTCACGAGGCGCTGCAGCTTCCAAGGCAACACCGGCGGCCTTGATCTGTTCAGCGCTGAGCGTCAGCTTGCCCTCTTCTTCACCGCCCTCTTCGCTATGACCTTCTTCACCATGGCCCTCATCACCTTCCTCTTTGGCGGCAGATGCGGCTTTCTTTTCGTCGCCATGGCCATCGTTAGCGCCATGCTCAGCGGTACTGGCGGCTTGCTGTCCGGAACTATTGTTCCAGGCAAGGCTGCCAAATCCGAGGGCTGCCACAGCGGCTACCGCGAGGGCGATCTTGCGTTTGTTATCCATTGCTACTCCTGCTGATCGTAGGCACCGGCTTGTTCAAGGCTGTGTGCCGAAGAAAATGTTTGGCCCGTTCAGCGAGCGCCGGCAGTTGAGCCGACTTCGCCATAAACCCTTTCCACCTGCGCACGCGCATTGGTCGCCGCTGCCAACGATTCGAGGTATTGGCCACGAGCGACGATCAAGGTGCGCTGGGCATCCAGCACTTCGATGAAGCCAAATTTGCCCATCTCGAAGCCGCGGGTTGCGGTCTCTACGGCTTGTTGGGCTGATGGCAGAATGGTCTTGTCGTAGGACTCGACCTCCTGCATGGCGGTGGACCACTGGTTCAACGCGGTTTGGGTTTCGGTGCGCAGACGCAGCTCCACAGCATTGCGCTGGTCTCGGGCCTGATCTGCACGACGAGAAGCGGAAAGAATGTTGCCTTGGTTACGATCGAACAGCGGCAACGGCATAGACAGGCCCACAGTGTTGACCCGCTCGCGCACAGAGCGGTCGTACTGGCTACCTACGCTGACAGTAAGGTTCGGGATACGCTGAACTTTCTCTGATCCGAGCGAGGCGTCGCTCTTGTCGATCTGAACCACGGCCTGACGCATTTCTGCTGTTTGGTCGAGCTTAGCCAGCAGATCTTCAGTGCGAGGTGGCAAGCCCGGGGAGAGGGTTGGCGATTCGAGTCGATCAAACACGGTGACTGAGCTCCCGGTAATTTGAGCGAGCTGTTGGTAAGCGGTCGCTTTTTCCGTTTCTGCACGTCGAACTTGCAGCTGGGCTTCGGCCAGTTGCACTTGAGCGCGGGTCGCCTCCACTGGGGACGACTTACCTGCGCGAACACGGCCATCGACGATGCGAAGACCGCGCTCAGTCAGTTCGAGAGATTGCTTGGCCAGGTCGAGACCTGTCTGGGCCCGCAACGCGGCGTAAAAGGCTTGGACGACATCTGCACGCAGGCCGTTAACGCGACGGTCTAACTCAAGCTGTGCGGCGGTCTGCCCGTATGTGGCGACGTCAACACGAGCCCCCCGCTTACCGCCCAGCTCAAGGGTCTGGCTGAGAGAGACAGTCGTCTGGCTGGTGTTACGACGGGTGTCTTCCACGTCATACGAGATTGTGGGGTTGGGGATAAGCCCGGCCTGCTTGCGAGCACCATCAGCGATCCCAATTTCTTGCCTGGCCGCGGCCAGGTCTGGGTTGGCATCCATGGCCGTCGAAAGCGCCTGGGGCAAGCTGATGCTTTGGGCAAGGGCTGCAGGCGCCATCAACCCAGAGATGACTGCACAGAGTGCAGCGATCTTCCAGGGCGAGACGGGGGTCTTGGGTAAGACATTGCGGTTATACCGGGGCACTTTGATGGTCCTCGTGCACAAACTTCGATAAAGCTTGGCGAGAACGCCGAAACAGCTGCCAAGCCCCACTTGATTAGGTGATGGCACTCTAATGAGCGGTAGCTATCAGAGGGGTGGCTGGAAAATTACAATTTCGTAATAAATCCCTGTAATGCCCGTAAATACTGCGATTCCCAACCCGGCTCTATGATTTCGTTACAAGCAACGGAGATGGCAACCACGCGGTGCGAAGGCGCCAAATAACGGGCAGATGACGAAATTGTAATTTTCCTATCACCCTCCCGTTATCTTCGGCCTGCAAATATGAGCTCGCGCTACGCTAGGCGCGCCGCCGGGTCAGAACAATTAACGACACCCGCGCAGGTAAACATAATAAAAACTGCCGTGAATCAAAGGAGCATCGGATGAAAATCAAAGTACCACTGTATTTGGCGGCAGTTTCTGCGCTGTCTGGAAGCTATGCTATTTCGGCACAAGCTGAAGACAAGCCAGAGGGCTTCATTGAAGGCAGCAGCCTTACAGTGCTGAACCGTAACTTCTATTTCAATCGTGATAACCGCGACAGCACTGCCCCTACTTACAACAGTGGCAAAGGCAATACCAATGGCTACTCCGAAGCCTGGGCGCACGCAATCATCAGCAAATTCAACTCTGGGTTTACCCAGGGTACAGTGGGCTTTGGCGTTGATGCCTTCGCCATGATCGGCCTTAAGCTCGACACCGGTGATGGGCGCAACGGCGGCCGTAGCTCCTTCGACGTGCTGCCTGTTGATAACAAGGGCGAAGCTCGCGACGAATACACCAAGGTCGGCGGCGCAGCCAAAGTTCGCTTGTTCGATACCATCGTGAAAGTGGGTGATGTCTTCCCATCGACCCCGGTCGTTGCATCGGGTGACTCGCGACTGTTGCCGGAAAGCTTTCGCGGCGTGACCGTTGAGAACACCAGCATCCAAGGCCTCACCCTGCAGGGTGGTCGTCTGCATGCGATGAGCCAACCGGTCTCTAGCAACCTTAACGACAACTTCGTGACCTTCTACGGCGGCCCAGTCAACTCGCCATGGATCGGCTACGGTGGCGGTGATTACTCGATCAACGACAACTGGACCGTGAGTGCCTATGCAAGCCAGTTGAAAGACGTCTGGAACCAGTACTACGCCGGTACCAGCTTCGCCTACCCCTTGAACGACGATCTGGCGCTGATCGGCGGCTTCAATTACTACAAAGCCGTGGATGAAGGTAAGCGACGCCTGGGCGAATTTGACAACAACATCTGGAGTGCCAAGGTCGGCGTACGTTACGGTGCTCACACCCTGGCCCTCTCGCATCAGCGCAACAACGGCGACGACGACTTCGACTACCTGCGTCAGTCGGACTCGATCTTCGTCGACAACTCCATCCAATACAGCGACTTCAACTCGCCGAAAGAGCGTTCATGGATGCTGCGCTACGACCTGAACTTCACCAGCTACGGCATTCCAGGCCTGACGTTCATGACCCGCTACGCCAGAGGCTCGGGCGCGGATTACTCGAACGCTAACCAGTTCTACATGCGCACTGACGACAACGGCAACCCGCTCGACAATCAGAAGCGCTGGGAGCGTGACGTCGAAGTCAAATACGTTGTCCAAACCGGCCCGGCAAAAGATCTGTCCTTCCGGTTGCGCCAGGCAACCACGCGTGCCACTGCTTTCGAATCGGATTTGGATGAAACTCGTGTAATCATCGAGTACCCGCTTTCGATTCTTTAATTCGCTAACGGACCAGTTATTCATTAGCTGATCCTGTTAGTAAAACGAGCATTACGAATTCACCTTGAGTGGCTTAAGTGCTCCTTTGGTAAAAGGTGGATATTTGGCGCCCTTTGGGCGCCTTTTTTTTGCCTAAAATTCAAGTAAGCGTTCGATTGTACGCATCGCATGCCGGTGAAGTTCATGGCTACACCAATGACCAGTCTCCTCGATGTGAGCAACCTCGCCGTCATCTGAGCGGAACGAAGCCAGTACAAAGAAGAAAATAACCCAATACTTCATAAGGTCAAGTCACCTGCTGGAGAGAGGGTCCGCAACTGTCAAACCCAAACCGCGACAAGATATACCGCCAGACTATCAACTGTATTACCTAGAAATTACAAATCCGTCATTTGAGCCCCGGCACGCTCATTTTGATTTACCATCCCTTTCAATAATGCCGGCGCGCGTGCGCGGTTAATTGCTCAGTGATATCGAGACAAAATCCCATGCGAATTCTGGTAATTGAGGATGAAGTAAAAACTGCGGAGTATGTGCGTCAAGGTCTGACGGAGTGTGGCTATGTCGTAGATTGCGTCCACACCGGATCAGATGGATTATTCTTGGCCAAGCAGCACGAATACGAGCTGATTATTCTCGATATAAACCTCCCAGAGATGGATGGTTGGCAGGTTCTTGAGTTGTTGCGCCGTAAAAATTGCCCTTCCCGCATCATGATGCTGACGGCGAGAAGCCGGCTGGCGGATAAGGTCCGGGGGCTAGAGAACGGCGCAGATGACTACCTGATCAAGCCATTTGAGTTCCCTGAGCTGTTGGCCCGGGTTCGCGCCTTGATGCGCAGGTCGGATCACCCCGCATCCGTAGAGGTCATTCGCGTCGCTGACCTGGAGCTTGATCAGAGCCGGCACAGGGCGTTCAGGGACGGTCAGCGAATTGATTTGACCACAAAAGAATTCGCGTTATTGCACTACTTGATGCGTAACACCGGGGTGGTACTGAGCCGTACGCAGATTATTTCTCAGGTTTGGGATATGAATTTTGACTGCGACACGAACGTTGTAGAAGTGTCGATTCGAAGACTCAGAGCCAAGATAGATGACCCATTCGAGACCAAGCTGATACATACGCTTCGGGGCGTAGGGTATGTGCTTGAAAAGCGATAATTGCCAAGCTCTCTAGGTACCGAAAATTGGCTGTACACTCCCGTCGCTTGCGAGCTTGAGGTTTCTGTTTACGATCCGCGGCGCTGATTCCTCACCCAACAAATGAGGTAGGCTGTACATGAGGTATAGCATTGATTATCAGCAGGTTTCGCAAGGTCAATCGCATGCCAGGATTGATGCCTGTCCAGCTGACATTATCTTCAACAGCGACCATGGCTTAGCACTTATTCCGTGCGTCGGCGATGTTATCAACCTTCCCTCTACGGCGGTCAAAGAAGGGGTTTGTGGCATCGTCAGATCAAGGATTTTCAATTATCTAGGAGGTCCTGAAAATCTGTACTGCCACGTCAACATTCTCGTTGAAGAAGCTGACATCAATTTCGGAAATCTCATCTCGGAATACATGCGCAATCAGGCACGCGCACGCTCGCCTTCTTCATAAAGTCGAAGGCGGGCCTGGCCATTAATGGTTATTTATGACTGAGGATTCAACAGAGCGGGCGTCTACTGAGCACCAGAGGTGGATAGTCACAGCCTAGTGGCTGAACGAGGTACTGCTGGTGTGCGCAGAGCTGGACTCATTGTTTTTTGAATGGCGCATTGCAGTATAAAGAAGTACATAATCCCTGAGGCAAATACGATAGCAGACAGAGAAACCATTTCTAAATCTAAGACCCCAGAAATCATATACTGCTTAATCGTGATAGATCCCAGGATGATTCCGGTGCAGTACATGACACCCGTGAATTGGTTTCCCATAAAACTCAGTATGCCGCTGAAGGCATTGTTTGCGCTGAGTAGCACTGCCCTTAAAATGGTCCATCCGAGAAGTGGTAAAAATGCCTTAATCATGAAGGCAAATAGCATCGACGATGCAAATAGCTTTATCGGCGTTTCTGCCCACGGCTTGATGGTACCGTCTATTTCAACGCCGGTATACAAGATGACATTCAGAACAATTGCCATGACGGTGCATATGCCGAGGCGTATCATTTCCCGCTTAAGAGGGGCCATCATTATCACTGCGTGAATCTTGCGTCCGATGAATCGATTTAGTCCTTGGGTCGACATTTCTCTTCCTATGCTCTCGGGGATGACGCTATTTTAACGTTGTAAGAATGTCATGCTTTTACCCGATGAGAGGTGACGCTTCAACAGTTCTGAATTGCGCAGGGGGTCTCATGTCTTTCCCAGGTCGGATATCTTGCTGAAAAATCCTCATCTATCTGCGGGGCAAAGATGCGGCCACCCCGCCGCCGTCAGAGCTCTGGAGGACTGGTTGCTGTCAGCAACTCATCGAGTGACGGAACCTTAGCGTTTGCACTGAGGACGAGTGTCCTGGATCGGAGTATGGATACTTCATAGAAGGATTCGCACTCGACTCGTCCATTCACTTCTCTCCAGTGGGTGACTTCTGGTATCAGTTCGTTAGGCACCGGATGTAATGCCATAGGATTATGGAAGACCTCCACTTCAGCAGACCACGGCTCGTAGCCATACTGCGGCCAGAGCTGACCGTAATCGCTGGACGCTACATCCAACAAAAATGGGATACCTCGTGATGCACCTGGAGAACGGTCGAAAAACTCACCAAACCGCAAGTATCGGTACCCGTCTAGATGAGCTCCACCTGAAATCGGCACTCGGCTGAGCTTTGAGACTGTGCAGGCATTGGTGAAAATGACCGCTGAAAGATGGGCATTTTCCCTTAGCGTAAATAGGCCGTTGGGGCGCCCTGATAGCAGAGATGTCTCTTCCTCCACAGTTATCAGCTGCATTCCACGATGCGCAGATGAGTGAACTGAAAAGCCATAGAGATAGCTGATGAGCGACTCCCTGCTCCACAGCATTGAACTGGGCGCATGGAAATCGGCTAAGGCCAGAATGAGCGGCTTACCCTCCACGTGCGGTAGGGATTCGTAACGCTTGTCCAATTTGTTTTGGATGGTCCTCGCAAACCTTTCTGCAGCCGCTCCAAAGAAGCGCTCATGTCGGTCAGCTGGTGGGGGGACCGGCGAGGCGCCAAAATGCTCATACCGCTCTTCCGGGTTGGCTGTCACTGCTTCAACCCAGGCCTCACCTCCCAGCCTATTCTCGATATGAAAATCGGGTGATTCTTTAGGCTGGGTGACAAAGAGTCCCTGCTCACGAAAAATCGCTAATAGGTGGGCCTCCCAAAGGCGGGTGTGAAAATTCTCAGTCTGGCAATCGGGAACCCAATTTCTGTCTGGGGATGGCAGTGCGAGATACAGTTGATTGAGCGCCCACGCCCCAATACGGCGGCTTGGATCAAATAGTGATTTGAACACCACGCTTGGTGTGCGCTTACCCATTCTGCTTAGAGGAGCACGTCGTCGTTCGCCTGAGGGGAGTGGAAGCGGATGGGCTTGGGTACTGAGAAAATGGCTGATTGAGGCGCGGGCTTCGGACTCGCCAGTGGTGCACTCACTATGACTGAGGAGCACCCACACGCTATCGACACGACGCCGCAAGGTGACAATTCCGAAACTGCCGGAATGGATATTTCGGGTTAGAGCGGCACAAGAAATTCCGTCCTCACTAAGCCATGCCCCTACTGGCGGGCTGTCCCCAAACCCCAACCCTCGTGGAAGCGACAAAGCGATTAGATCGAACATCGGCGCAGCAATTTCTTTCATTCGCTGATCTCGGCAGCCGTCAAAATGCATTCCATCAATGCCTCGGAGCGTGCCCGCCGGCGATGGCATCGGTGGAGGTACCTATTGAAGAAGGGGGCCTTGTTCCACCAGGACATCTCGGTTGGTGAAGATGGTCTCAATGGTTGCAGCCTCGGCAGCCACATGAGTCTTTCGCGTGATCTCTTCAAGGGCCAGTTCGAGCCGGTAGTCTTGGAAATACTCGTACAGCTTTTCAGAGCTCTCGGATATCTCCTCCCCACCATTCTTTGCGAACAAGATGTGGATGATCGCTGCGAGTGGAAGGGAGATGTCGAGATCCTTCTCTTCTGCATCTGACTCCGAGTTCAAACCGTCGAAATACCTCTCCAGATGATTCTGGAGCTCCTCAAGCCAGAACTGAGATAGGTTGCTAGGTAGGGAGCTTTCAGGCCCGGCCAGAAGGACTTCATCTCTGAATCGGGCCAGCAGATTGGGGGTTGCCATGGAGGACCTCACGATTAGATTTGAGAGCAACTGGTCAGCATAGTCCACCTCAAGATGACCACCTCCTTGACGCCCATCCTGGTGCTCCTGAGCCTCAGACGAGTGAATCGCCCCGAAAACTGTAGATAGATGCCGTTAGCTACCTTTCTTCAAGGACAGCTTTGGATCGATAGCGGCCTTCGTGGAGGTTGGTGTCTACGGGGCCGGTTTAGTCATTCTGAATCTCCGGTTTCACCTCCGTGAGGCCGGCCATCGTCATGCATCAGATCTTGATTGACACGCGTGCCGCCTTGGATAGCCTTGCAATTGAGGGCTGCAACTGCGCATTTGTCGGGCCTGGGTACCAGCATGAGCCCCCCCGCAATTCTGGCAGCAGAGGAAGCTGGTTCCTCTGAAGTAGTGACGACGGGCATTGCCAGTCGGATTCTGAACCCAAGGTCGCCAGACTGGGAGCTAAAGGATCGCTGCGACTACTCCTCATCCCTTACCGAAAAGTCACGCGTCGGTCGTAAAGGGAGAACACACTGGCCCTTTCCAGGCCAATCAACTTTTGTGATTGGTGAGTAGGGCTTTCTCGGCTTTTCTGTGAAAAGCACCCCTTCATTTCACAAAAAAAATGGCCAAGCTTCCAATTTCACGGGGTCTGGCCTATCACCTATTTTGTGAACCTACATCAGGTGTAATTCGCCAGGCACTAAAAAGCCCGCTGATGCGGGCTTTTTAGTGCCTGCAAACAATCAGTAGCCGGTGAGAATGTTCACGATCACACCGCTGGCAATGGCCACCAGAACATAGTCGCCATTCACATACAGCCAACGATGATCACGAGGTGGCGCATACAGGTGGCGTGCTTTCCAGTCAGTTACCCAGTAACGGTCCCCACGGTAATGTGGATCAACGGCATGACCACGCTGCCACTGTTTATGAGGTATCGGCATGCCTTGTTGTGGGCGGAAGTTTGGATCACGGTAAGCAGGTCCGCGGCCATTGTCATGTCGGCCCTGGTGCTGTGGTTGACCATGTGGCGGGTTGCCTTGGTGCGATGGGCCGCCATCATGCCGATCAGGCGGGCCCGGTTGCGCGAAGCTTGCCAGCGGTGTGCTGAGCATGAGCGCGGCGCAGATCACGGTTAGGGCTTTCTTCATTTGATGCGGTCCTCTGCCTGTTAATCGCCTGGCAGGTATTGAGTGCCAGGTTCGGTTAACTGATCAGACCACGATTTTTCCCTTTCAATGTCAGGGCGCAGGTAAAGGTCCGGTAAAGTCTGGCGTTCTTTCAGTTCAGCCCGAGTGCTTTCAAGCGGCGATACAGCGTGCGTTCACTCATGCCAAGATGACTGGCCAGTTCACTGCGCGAGCCTTTGAACTGCTCCAGCGCCTGCGCCAGCTCACCCAAGTCATTGCGACGGCCGCTTCCTTTAGCCGCGCCAGTCAGCCCAGTGTCTTCCGGTAAATGCTCCGGTCTGATTACTCCGTCATCGGCAAACAAACGCGCGCGTTCCAGAATGTTGCGCAGTTCGCGGATATTGCCTGGAAACGGATGCAACGCAAGTTGCTGCAAGGCGTCTTCACTCAGCCTGGGCGTCGGCTGGCCGGCCATGCGCTGCAGCAGGCTCTGTGCGAGCAGCGGCAGATCTTCCACCCGTTCGCGCAATGCAGGCAGACGAATCGGGAAGCCGCTGATGCGGTAATACAGGTCTTCACGGAAGGAGCCATCCGCGACCATTTGTTTAAGTGGTTTATGGGTGGCCGATATCAGGCGGAAATCCGAATGGACAGTGCGCAGGCTGCCCACAGGACGGAAACTGCCGGACTCTATCAGGCGCAGCAGCTTCACCTGCATCGCCAGCGGCACTTCACCGATTTCGTCGAGGAACAGGGTGCCGCCATGGGCTGCCTCGGCCAAGCCGATCTTGCGCTGATTCGCCCCGGTGAACGCGCCCTTCTCATAGCCGAACAGTTCACTCTCGAACAACGACTCGGTCAGGCCGGTGCAGTCGACCACCACCAGTGGGCCGTTGGCCCTGGGGCTGCCCATGTGCACTGCACGGGCGAACAGCTCCTTGCCGGTCCCCGACTCCCCCTGCAGCAACACCGGGATCTGCGCCGGTGCCGCACGCTGCAGGCTGGCCAGCGCGGCCTTGAAGGTTGGCGCGCGGCCGACCA
The DNA here is from genome assembly GCF_036961695.1 of Pseudomonas sp. CGJS7. Classification (NCBI taxonomy): domain Bacteria; kingdom Pseudomonadati; phylum Pseudomonadota; class Gammaproteobacteria; order Pseudomonadales; family Pseudomonadaceae; genus Pseudomonas; species Pseudomonas sp. CGJS7. Next base: position 42,892 of record NZ_JBAMDI010000069.1, read on the forward strand.
ACCCTTGCTCCTGTGGCTGCGCCGAAGCGAGGGTGATGGTGGTGAGGCGTTCGACAAAGGCCACTACCTTGCCCTGCTCATCCAGGATCGGCCGCAACTCCACATCCACATGCTCCGGGCCGCGTGGTGTGTGATGAATGTGCAATACCCGCTCCGGTACCTTGCTGTCCCACGCCTTGCGCATCGGGCAATGTTCGCCAGCCTGGTCGCACGGCACAGCGTAGTGGTGCGAAACCCTGTGGCACTTCTCGCCCAGTGGGGCCTGATCATGCCGGCCAAACTGACGGCGATAGGCCGCATTGGCGGCGAGGATGTTGTAGTCGGTGTCCAACACGATGGTCGGAAGGGCATCGTGCTCGAGGTAGGAAACCAGAGCTAGGATGAGAGGATGGGCTTCAGGCATGTCGGCACCGTATGGATGACCGACGCAGGGTAACAAGGACTGCCAAACACTGCCATTGGCTGTCAGTCGACTGCCACCTTGGCTGCCAGTTTTGCCCGCAGCGGTCTGCAACTGGCCGGTTTTACTGGCCAGTGAGTGGCAAAAAGCCTGGCATGCATCTTGATAAAGCTCCTGTCACTGCCTACGCCTGTACAAGGCGGGGCGGATAAATTGGAGAACGTGATGATCATCGGCAACAACCTTCACGTGGACGCCTTCTACGACGAGGCGACCTCGACCATCAGCTATCTGGTCATGGACCGTGAAACCCGACAATGCGCATTGATCGACAGCGTGCTGGATTACGACCCCAAGTCCGGGCGCACCTGTAGCGCTTCGGCTGATCGCTTGGTCGAGCGTGTGAATGAACTGAATGCCAGCGTGCGGTGGGTGTTGGAAACCCATGTGCACGCTGACCACCTTTCAGCGGCTGCCTACCTGAAAGAAAAGCTGGGCGGCCATACCGCAATTGGCGCGCACATTACCCAGGTGCAGAAAGTGTTTGGCGCCTTGTTCAACGCAGAGCCCGGCTTCGCCCGTGATGGCAGCCAGTTCGATGTGCTGCTCGAAGACGAGGAAGGTTTCCGGATTGGCAACCTGCAGGCCCGTGCGTTGCACACGCCTGGGCACACACCCGCGTGCATGAGTTTCATGATCGAAGATGCCGGCGAGATCGCGGTGTTCGTTGGAGACACCTTGTTCATGCCCGACTATGGCACCGCCCGCTGCGACTTCCCCGGGGCCGATGCCCGCACCTTGTACCGCTCAATCCGTCGCCTGCTGGCTTTCCCCGATCAGACGCGGTTGTTCATGTGCCACGACTACCTGCCAGGTGGCCGCGACATGCAGTACGTCACAACTGTCGCCGAGCAGCGCGCCCACAACATTCACATCCATCAGGGTATCGATGAGGACAGCTTCGTTGCCATGCGCGAAGCCCGCGACAAGACGCTCGAAATGCCTGTGCTGATCCTGCCTTCGGTGCAGGTGAACATGCGTAGCGGCCAGCTACCCCCTCCAGAGGCGAACGGTGTGAGCTATCTGAAGATCCCGCTGAACAAGCTGTAAGCGCCCTGCCCCCATAATCAGATTTCCAGGATTTACCGCCATGCCTGCCTTGTTGTCCCCTGCCAATACCGACCACCACAAGGTGGTCATCGTCGGTGCCGGTGCCGCCGGGATCGCCACTGCTTCCAGCCTGATCAGCCGCGACCCATCGTTGGACGTCGCCTTGATCGACCCTGCCGAAGTGCACTACTACCAACCCGGCTGGACCATGGTCGGTGCCGGTGTGTTCAAGGCACCCAGCACTGCCCGCACCATGGCGTCGACCATTCCTCGCGGTGTGCGCTGGGTCAAGGCGCGGGTAAAGGGATTCGACCCATTGGCCCAGTTGGTCATCCTCGATGATGGTCGCGCCATCAGCTATGAACAGCTGATCGTCTGCCCCGGCCTCAAGCTGGACTGGGCGGCCATTGATGGGCTCAGCGAGACCCTGGGCCGCAACGGTGTCACCTCCAACTATCGCTACGACCTGGCACCCTATACCTGGGAACTGGTGCAAAAGCTCAAGCAAGGACGCGCGTTGTTCAGCCAGCCGCCCATGCCGATCAAGTGCGCCGGTGCACCACAGAAGGCGCTGTATCTGTCTTGCGACCACTGGCTGCGCCATGGCCATTTGGGGGCGGTGAAAGCCAGCTTCTACAATGCGGGTGCCGTGCTGTTCGGTGTCGCGGACTACGTGCCCGCGCTGATGAAGTACATCGAAAAATACGCCGTCGATCTCAACTTCTCTCACAGGTTGGTTGCCGTAGACGGCCCGGGAAAGCGCGCTACATTCTTGCGTACCTTGCCCGATGGCAGCAGCGAGACGCGCATCGAGGCCTTCGACATGCTGCACGTGGTACCGCCACAGGTGGCGCCAGACTTCATTCGCGAAAGCCCCTTGGCTGATAGCTCCGGCTGGGTTGACGTCGATCCGCATACCCTGCGCCATCGCAAATACACCAACGTTCATGCCCTAGGTGACGTGGCTAACACCAGCAATGCCAAGACCGCCGCTGCGGCGCGCAAGCAGGCACCGGTGGTCGCCAACAATGTGCTGGTGGCGCTGGGCAGGCTGGCGACCCTGGCTCAGTACGACGGCTATGGCTCGTGCCCGCTTACCGTCGAGCGCGGCAAGATCGTCCTGGCCGAGTTCACCTATGGCGGCAAGCTGGCACCGAGCTTCCCCAACTGGTTACTGGATGGCCGCAAGCCGACCCGCCTGGCCTGGCTGCTCAAGGCACAGGCGCTGCCACCGCTGTATTGGCAAGGCATGCTCAAGGGGCGCGAGTGGTTGGCACGCCCGCAGCTGGTAGCCGAGGGTGGGCAGTGATCGAGCATCAACTGTTAGGGGCGGGCCTGGGCGCAATCATCGGCGCGGTGCTGGCGCTGACCGGCGCAGGCGGTGGCATTCTTGCAGTACCCTTGCTGGTGTTCGGCCTGGGGCTATCGATGGTCGAAGCGGCACCGGTGGGCCTGTTGGCTGTAGGTTTGGCTGCAGCGGTTGGTGCCGTGCTGGGCTTGCGCCAAGGGCTGGTGCGTTATCGGGCTGCGCTGTTCATTGCGTTGGTTGGTGTGGCAGCAGCGCCGTTCGGGCTGATGCTGGCGCACCGCCTGCCGAATGCACCGTTGCAGGTGGTATTCGCCGGCGTGCTGGTTTATGCCTGCCTGCGCATATGGCGCAAGGCGGCCAAAGAGCTGCGTGGCGAAGCCAATGACGCTCATCGCTTTATCGAGCCGTGTGTGCTGAACCCGCTGCAGGGTCGTTTGCGCTGGACCCTGCCCTGCGCGCGCGCATTGGCATTCACGGGTGCCTTGTCCGGGTTGTTGTCCGGCCTGCTCGGCGTGGGTGGGGGGTTCGTCATCATCCCTGCCCTGAACCGCTACACCAACCTGCGCATGGCCAGCATCGTTTCCACTTCGCTGGCGGTGATTGCCCTGGTCTCTACCGGCAGTGTGGTCAGCGCCAGCCTTGCGGGCGTCATGCACTGGCAGGTTGGCGCCCCGTTTGCCGTCGGCGCGGTGCTCGGCCTGCTGCTGGCGCGGCCTTTGGCAGCCAGGTTGGCCGGGCCGCGTCTGCAGCAGATGTTTGCCGTGGCAGGTTGGGCCGCTGCCCTGTTGTTGGCCGGCAAGGCTCTACTCGGCTAGCAACTCGCTTTGTTCGGCCGCGCACAACGCCAGCAGGTAGTCCCACACCACCCGCAGGCGCACAGACTTGTGCAGCTCACGGCGGGTGCAGATCCAGTAGCTGCGCTGGATGGTTTCACCCGGCAGCACGCGCACCATTGTCGGGTCGTGGCGGGCCATGTAGTTGGGCAGCACGGCGATGCCCAGCCCGGCGCGGGCGGCGGCTTGCTGGGCGATCACGCTGGTGCTTCGAAACACCACGTTGGGTGCTCGGCAGAAACTGTTGAGAAACAGCAGTTCCTGGCTGAACAGCAAATCGTCAACGTAGCCGATCCAGCTGTGCCGGGCCAGGTCTTCGCGGTGGCGCAGTGGCGGCGCGCGGTCCAGGTAGTCCTGGCTGGCGTATAGCGCCAGGCGGTAGTCGGTGAGTTTGCGGGTGATCAGCAGATCGGCGTTGGGCCGCTCCAGATGGATGCTGATTTCTGCCTCGCGGTTGAGGATGCTGACGAAGCGCGGCACCGCTACCAGTTCCACCTCCAGGCCGGGGTAGCGCTCGAACAACGCGTTCATGCGTGGGGTGAAGAACATGATGCCGATGCCTTCGGTTACCCCCAGGCGAATCTTGCCCAGCGGGGTGATGGCCTGGGTGATTTCCTCCTGTGCCAGCAGGGCGACGTTCTCCATGGCTTCGGCATGCTTGAGCAGGGCTTGACCCGAGGGGGTCAGCTCGTACCCCTGGGCATGTTGCACGAACAGCGCGGTTCCCAGGCTCTGCTCGATGCTCTCGATATGCCGGGCCACGGTGCTGTGGGTAGTGTTCAGGCGCTTGGCGGCGGTCAGCAGGCGGCCGCTGCGCTGCAACTCGAGGAAAAACCGCAGATCATTCCAGTCGAACATGCTTGTCCTTTATGGCAGTTCGTTCCGGCCTCTTCACGGGCATGCCCCACAGGTGCGGTGAACACCCTGAAGGTAACGTGATCCCTGAGGTGCGGGCGAGCCCGCGAAAAGGTCGGTACAGGCTTGCCACTGTGCTAAAACGCACAGCGGCTGCGCGAAATCTCGTGTTTCATCCACGAAATTACTCACTAAGATGGATCGGGACAAGAATAAAAAACAGGCGCGAGGTTGCACATGCCATCAGCCGATTCTGTCTTCGACTACGTGGTCGTAGGGGCCGGTCCTGCCGGATGCCTGCTGGCCAATCGTTTGTCCGCCGACCCTTCCTGCCGCGTGCTGCTGCTGGAGGCGGGTGGCCGTGACAATTATCCCTGGATCCACATCCCCGTCGGTTACCTCTACTGCATCGGCAACCCGCGCACAGACTGGTGCTTCAAGACCGAGGCACAACCTGGCCTCGGCGGTCGCGCTTTGGGTTATCCAAGGGGCAAGGTGCTAGGTGGCTGTTCGTCGATCAACGGCATGATCTACATGCGGGGCCAAGCCGCCGACTACGACCATTGGGCCGCGCAAGGCAACGACGGCTGGGCGTGGAAAGATGTGTTACCGCTGTTCAAGGCCAGCGAAAACCACTTTGCAGGCGCCAGCGAGCACCACGGCGCGGAGGGCGAATGGCGGGTCGAGCGGCAACGCTACAGCTGGCCGATCCTTGATGCTTTCCGAGATGCCGCCGAGCAGAGCGGTATTGGCAAGGTCGACGATTTCAACACCGGCGACAACCAGGGTTGTGGATATTTTCAGGTCAACCAGCGCAGTGGTGTGCGCTGGAACGCTTCCAAAGCTTTCCTGCGGCCGATCAAGGATCGCGCCAACCTCACTGTGCTGACCGGCGTGCAGGTTGACCAGGTACTGCTCGACAACACCCGCGCAAGGGCGGTGAAGGCGCTCTGGCAAGGGGCCTGGCATGAGTTTGCGGCGCGCCGCGAGATCATCCTCTGTGCTGGGGCGGTAGGTTCACCGGGCATCCTCCAGCGCTCCGGCATCGGCCCGCGTCAGTTGCTGGAAAGCTTGGGTATTGGTGTTCGCCACGACATGCCAGGCGTTGGTGGCAACTTGCAGGACCACCTGCAACTGCGCCTGATCTACCAGATCCGCAACACCCGTACCTTGAACCAGATGGCCAACAGCCTGTGGGGCAAGATGGGCATGGGCCTGCGTTACCTCTACGACCGTAGTGGGCCGCTGGCCATGGCGCCGAGCCAGTTAGGCGCGTTCGTGCGTTCAAGCCCCGAACAGGCCACCGCCAACCTTCAGTATCACGTGCAGCCGCTGTCACTGGAACGCTTCGGTGAGCCGTTGCATCAGTTCCCGGCCTTTACTGCCTCGGTGTGTAACCTGCGCCCGGCCAGCCGCGGGCGCATCGACATCTGCAGCACCGACATGAACAGCACGCCGCTGATCGACCCCAATTACCTCAGTGCTCCGCAGGACTTGCGGGTTGCTGCCGATGCCATTCGCCTTACCCGGCGCATCGTCCAGGCCCCTGCCCTCGCCGCTTTCGAGCCCAAGGAATATTTGCCGGGCCCAGCGCTGCAAAGCGAGGAAGACCTGTTCGAGGCCGCTGGCAAGATCGGCACCACCATCTTCCACCCGGTCGGTACCTGTCGCATGGGCAACGGTGCCATGGACGTTGTGGATAACCAGCTGCGCGTGCATGGCATCCCCGGTCTTCGCGTGGCTGATGCTTCGATCATGCCGCACATAACGTCCGGCAATACCTGTTCCCCCACCCTGATGATCGCCGAAAAGGCGGCGCAACTGATCCTCAAAGGAGCTGCTACCCAGACCTACCTGAACCAAGACGCGTTACCGACGCCCTGACCCGGGTGCGTGCAGTACCGGCGGCTTGCGGTCAGAAGTCGCCGACAGTGGAACAACAAGAATAATCACTGTGGCCTAAGGGCCGAGGACAGCAACGATGTCGGATTACATCCAAGAGCAGGGGGCGGCGGCCAGCAGCTCCAGCCGCCGTGAAGAACGCAAGATCATTTTCGCGTCATCTCTCGGGACGGTTTTCGAGTGGTATGACTTTTTTCTCTATGGTGCGCTGGCAGCGGTCATTAGCAAGCAGTTCTTCGCTGGCGTGAACGATACCACCGCTTTCATCTTCGCCCTGATGGCCTTCGCTGCGGGCTTTCTGGTGCGGCCGTTTGGCGCGCTGGTGTTCGGCCGCCTGGGTGACATGATCGGGCGCAAGTACACCTTCCTGGTCACCATCGTGCTGATGGGCCTGTCCACTTTCGCTGTGGGGTTGTTGCCCACCTACGCCAGCATCGGCATCGCCGCACCGATCATCCTGGTGATCCTGCGCATGCTTCAAGGGCTGGCGCTGGGCGGCGAGTATGGCGGTGCAGCCACTTACGTGGCCGAGCATGCGCCGCCCGGCAAGCGGGGCTTGCACACTGGTTTCATCCAGTCCACCGCAACGCTGGGCCTGTTGTTGTCGCTCTTGGTGGTGCTGGGTAGCCGGTATATCAGTGGCGACCAGTTCGAGACCTGGGGCTGGCGCTTGCCGTTCCTGCTGTCGATCGTGCTGCTGGCGATCTCCACCTGGATTCGCATGAGCATGCACGAGTCGCCGGCCTTTGTGAAAATGAAGGCTCAGGGTAAGGTCAGCAAGTCGCCCATCCGTGAGTCATTCACCTCCTGGCCAAACCTGAAAGTGGTGCTTACCGCCCTGTTCAGCATCAACGCGGGGCAGGCTGTGACCTTCTACACGGCGCAGTTCTACGTTCTGTTCTTCATGACCCAGATGCTGAAAATGGACTCGGCTCAGGCCAACACCCTGCTCATCATCAGCGTTGTGATTGGCGCGCCGTTCTTCGTGTTCTTCGGCTGGTTGTCCGACCGTATCGGCCGCAAGCCGATCCTGATGCTCGGCCTGTTGCTGGCCACGGTACTGTACTTCCCACTGTTCAAGGCGCTGAGCCACTACGCCAACCCGCAGATCGACGCTGCCAGCCGTCAGGCGCCGATCGTGGTCACCGCCGACCCGCAAGGCTGCACATTCCAGTTCGACCCAGTGGGCAAGGCTCGTTTTGACAGCCCGTGCGACAAGGTCAAGACCTTCCTGGTCAAGCAGGGCCTGCCGTACAGCTCGGTTAGCGTGGCCGGCAGTGAAGTGGTGGTCAACATCGGTGACAAGACCATCAACGGCTTTGACGAAACCGCCATGCGTGCTGCAATCGAGCAGGCTGGTTACCCGGCCAAGGCCGACCCTGCGCAGGTCAACCAGGTAATGGTGGTGGTACTGATCGTGGCGATGATCCTGATCGCGACCATGACCTATGGCCCGTTGGCGGCGGTGATGGTCGAGCTGTTCCCGACCCGCATCCGCTACACCTCGATGTCGCTGCCCTACCACATTGGTAATGGCTGGTTTGGTGGTTTCCTGCCTACCGTATCGTTTGCGCTGGTGGTCTATACCGGGGATATCTTCTACGGGCTGTGGTACCCGGTGCTGGTGACCGGGATCAGCCTGGTGGTTGGGATCTTCTGTCTGAGAGAAACCAAGGATGTAGATATCGACAAAGTCTGATGTCCACATGCCATAAAAAAACCGGCTGTAAAAGCCGGTTTTCTTATGCCTCAAAAAAACTTATGCACGATTTTCAGAAAAAATTCATACAAAGAAATAACTAGCAAATTCATACACTTAGCTATCAATTCAAGCATTTAATCCAAAAACTGCACACAAGTTATCCACAGAAGGTCAAGCCATCTGCTCCTGAGGTTTTTCCGCCGCTGGCGGCAGCGATCCCATGGCCCGCTGGGTCGCTTCGTTCCAAGCTGCAGCGCGGTCGTTGAGTTCGGCGATGGCACGTGGCCCTGTGCCGTTGGCGTACATCGGCTCACCAATTACCACTTCGATTGTACCGGCGCGCTTGCCCCAACCGGTCTTGGGCCAGAACTTGCCGGCGTTGTGGGCAATCGGCAGCACTGGCAGCCCGGCATTCACGGCCAGGGCGGTACCGCCGCGGGAAAACTTGCCGATGGTGCCGAACGGCACACGGGTGCCTTCTGGGAAAATCAGCACCCACGTCTTCTGCTTGAGCAGTTCGTCACCCTTGCTCGCCACTTGGCGCAACGCTTCCTTGGGGTTGTCGCGGTTGATCGCGATGGGCCGCAGCATGGCCATGGCCCAGCCGAAGAACGGTACATACAGCAGCTCGCGCTTGAGCACCTGGCTAAGCGGCGAGAAGTACTGGGACAGGAAGAAGGTTTCCCAGGTGCTCTGGTGATTGGACAGAATCACGCAAGGCTCAGCTGGCACGTTCTCGGCGCCAGTGATCTTGTAGTCGATGCCCAGGATGGTGCGCACCAGAAACAGCGCGCAGCGGCACCAGTACACGTTGATGAACTTGTAGCGCTTGGGGAACGACAGGAACGGCGCGACGAAGAAGCTCAGCGAGCACCACAGCAGCGAACTGGTGCCCAGCAGCAGGTAAAAAAGAAAGATTCTGATCGCCTGCAGGATCGACATAGTGGCTTGTACCATTGCGGGGCATGCCCGCCTGAGAAAAATGCGCCAGAAGGCGCACTGTTTAAATTAGTTCTCTGGCGATAGCTGCCAGATCGTCGAAAATCAGTGTAGTTTCCGGGACGCCTTTTTCCAGGGTCCGCTCGCCCTTGCCGGTTTTCACCAGCACGGGTTGTGCACCGACGGCCAGGGCGGCCTCCAGGTCACCTTTGCTGTCGCCGACGAACCAGACGCCTTCAAGGCCGATCTGGTAATGCTCGGCGATCGCCCGCAGCATGCCGGGCTTGGGCTTGCGGCAATCGCACCCTTCGTCCGGCCCATGCGGGCAATACACGATGTGGCCCACCTCGCCGCCCTGCTCGGCCACCAGCGCGCGCAGGCGCGCGTGCATGGCCTCAAGGGTTGCCAGCGGGTAGTAGCCACGGGCAATGCCGGACTGGTTGGTGGCCACGGCCACCGTCCAGCCCGCCTTGCTCAACTGCGCGATCGCATCGACCGAACCAGGGATCGGCACCCATTCTTCCAGCGTCTTGATGTACGCATCGGAGTCGTAGTTGATCACCCCGTCACGGTCGAGAATCAGCAGTTTCAAGGCTTACCCCAGCAGCGAAATGTCAGCCACGCCCAGGAACAGGCCGCGCAGACGGCTGAGCAGGGCATAACGGTTGGCACGTACCTTGGCGTCTTCGGCGTTGACCATGACCGCCTCGAAGAAGGCATCGACCGGGTCACGCAGGGCCGCCAGGCGGGCCAGCGATTCGCTGTACTGACGTGCTGCAGCCATCGGTTGCACGGCCTGGTCGGCCTGCTGGATGGCCGAGTACAGGGAGAACTCGTTAGCATTGTCGAAGTACTTCGGCTCGACCTGCTCGGCGATGGCACCTTCGGCCTTGCTCAGCAGGTTCGACACGCGCTTGTTCACCGCGGCCAGGGCCTCGGCTTCCGGCAGTTTGCGGAACGCCTGCACAGCTTGTACGCGCTGGTCGAAGTCCAGGGCGGAGCCTGGCTGCAGTGCGCGTACCGACAGGTACGTGGCGACGTCGATGCCTTCGTCTTCGTAACGCGCGCGCAGGCGGTCGAAAATGAACTCCAGTACTTGCTCGGCCAGGCCGGGGGCCTTGACCTTGGCGCCGAACTGCTTGACTGCAAACTCAACCGCACCGGTCAGGTCCAGGTCCAGTTGCTTCTCGATCAGGATACGCAGCACGCCCAGAGCAGCACGGCGCAGGGCGTACGGGTCCTTGCTGCCGGTAGGCAGCATGCCGATGCCAAAGATACCCACCAAGGTGTCGAGCTTGTCGGCGATGGCCACGGCAGCACCGGTCAGGGTCTGCGGCAGCTCGGCGCCTGCACCGCGCGGCATGTACTGCTCGTTCAGGGCCAGGGCTACGTCTTCCGGCTCACCGTCGTTGAGCGCGTAGTAGTAACCGGCAACACCCTGCATTTCAGGGAATTCGCCGACCATCTCGGTGGCCAGGTCGCACTTCGACAGCAGGCCGGCACGGCCAGCGCGCTGGGCGTCGCCGCCGATCAGCGGAGCAATGAAGGCGGCCAGCCTGGAAACACGTTCGGCCTTGTCGTACACGGTGCCGAGCTGAGCCTGGAACACCACGTTCTTGAGGCGCTCGTTGAAGGTTTCCAGTGGTTGCTTCTTGTCCTGCTTGAAGAAGAACTCGGCGTCGGTCAGGCGCGGGCGCACGACTTTTTCGTTGCCTTGCACGATCTGCTTCGGGTCGCGGCTTTCGACGTTGGCCACGGTAATGAAGCGCGGCAGCAGCTTGCCTTCGCTGTCCAGCAGGCAGAAGTACTTCTGGTTGTCCTGCATGGTGGTGATCAGGGCTTCTTGCGGCACCTCGAGGAAACGCTCCTCGAACGAGCACACCAGCGGCACCGGCCACTCGACCAGAGCGGTCACTTCGTCCAGCAGCGCCGGTGGCACGATGGCCGTGCCTTCCTGCTGCATGGCCAGCTCTGCGGTACGCTTGCTGATCAGCTCGCGGCGCTCGGCGAAGTCGGCCAGGACGTAGGCCTTGCGCAGGTCTTCGACGTAGTTGGCCGGGGTGGTGATGAGCACGTTTTCCGGATGGTGGAAGCGGTGGCCACGGGATTCACGCCCGGCCTTCTGCGACAGGATGGTGCAATCGACCACCTGATCGCCCAGCAGCATCACCAGCCATTGGGTCGGGCGCACGAACTCTTCACGGCTGGCCGCCCAGCGCATGCGCTTGGGAATCGGCAGGTCGTTCAGCGAATCTTCGACGATGGTCGGCAGCAGCCCAACGGTAGCCTTGCCCGGGATGTGCTGGGAGAAGCGCAGCTTGGGGCCGCTCTGGTCGATCTCGGCCAGTTCCACACCGCACTTCTTGGCGAAGCCCAGCGCAGCCTGGGTCGGCTCGCCTTCGGCGTTGAAGGCAGCCTGCAGGGGCGGGCCGTCGATGTTGATGCTGCGGTCAGGCTGCTGCACGTCCAGCTGGCGAATCAGCACGGCCAGACGACGCGGCGCGGCGTACACCTGCTTGCCGGTGTAGTTCAGGCCAGCAGCCTGCAGGCCTTTTTCGATACCGGCCAGGAAGGCGTCGCCAAGGCTGGCGAGGGCCTTGGGTGGCAGCTCTTCGGTGCCCAGTTCTACCAGGAAATCTTGAGCACTCATTGTGCAGCCTCCAGCTTAGCCAACACTTCGTCACGCAGTTCAGGGGTGGCCATCGGGAAGCCCAGGCGTGCGCGGGCTTGCAGATAGCTTTGCGCCACGTCCCGGGCCAGGGTACGTACACGCAGGATGTAACGCTGGCGCTCGGTTACCGAGATGGCGCGGCGGGCGTCCAGCAGGTTGAAGGTGTGCGAGGCCTTCAGGACCATTTCATAGGTCGGCAGCGGCAGCTCCAGCTTGATCAGGCGGTTGGCTTCGCTTTCGTAGAAATCGAACAGTTCGAACAGCTTGTCGACGTTGGCATGTTCAAAGTTGTAGGTCGACTGCTCCACCTCGTTCTGGTGGAACACGTCGCCATAGGTGACCTTGCCGAACGGGCCGTCGGCCCACACCAGGTCGTACACCGAATCGACGCCCTGGATGTACATGGCCAGGCGCTCCAGGCCGTAGGTGATTTCACCGGTGACCGGGTAGCACTCGATGCCGCCGACTTGTTGGAAGTAGGTGAACTGGGTGACTTCCATGCCGTTGAGCCAGATTTCCCAGCCCAGACCCCAGGCGCCGAGGGTCGGCGATTCCCAGTTGTCTTCGACGAAACGAATGTCGTGCACCAGCGGATCCAGACCGATGGCTTTCAGCGAGCCGAGGTACAGCTCCTGGAAGTTGGCCGGGTTCGGTTTGAGCACCACCTGGAACTGGTAGTAGTGCTGCAGGCGGTTGGGGTTTTCGCCATACCGCCCGTCGGCAGGACGACGGCTAGGCTGCACATAGGCGGCGTTCCAGGTTTCTGGACCCACGGCGCGCAGGAATGTAGCGGTGTGGAAAGTGCCGGCGCCTACTTCCATATCGTAGGGCTGAAGTACCACACAACCTTGAGCTGCCCAGTAGTTCTGCAGGGCGAGGATCAGGTCTTGGAAGGTACGCACGGCTGGCGTAGGCTGGCTCACGAAATTCACCTGTATCTGGGGATGCGGATGTAAAGAGCGGGAGTATAACCTGATTCGCCTCGCCCTCTACTCATTGGAGCCTTATGCCACGCTGCTTTTGGTGTACCGACGATCCGTTGTACCAGGCCTACCACGACCAGGAATGGGGAATGCCACAGCGCGACCCGGCGTTGCTCTTCGAGATGCTTTTGCTCGAAGGGTTCCAGGCGGGGCTTTCGTGGATTACCGTTTTGCGCAAACGCGAGCGTTATCGCGAGGTGATGTACGGCTTCGACCCGGTAAAGCTGGCGGCCATGAGCGACGAACGCATCGAAGAATTGATGCAGGATGCAGGCATCATCCGCAATCGCCTCAAGCTCAAGGCCGCAAGGCGCAATGCCCAGGCCTGGCTGGCTGTGGATAACCCTGCCGAATGGCTGTGGTCGTTCGTCGGCGGCTCACCGAAGATCAACCACTTCAAGCAGCGCAGCGACGTGCCGGCGGTCACCGATGAAGCCAAGGCAATGAGCAAGGCCCTGCAGAAAGCTGGCTTCACGTTCGTCGGTCCGACCATCTGCTACGCCTTCATGCAGGCCACCGGCATGGTCATGGACCACACCACCGACTGCGATCGCTACGCCGCCTTGTTGCGCTGAGGGGTTACAATGCGCGCCTTGCTGAAATAAGGAATTCGCCTGTGGAAAAGTTCAAGGGCGCCCTGATGGTCGGGGTGCTGCGCCTGTTTGCCAAGCTGCCCTGGGGCGCTGTGCAGCGTGTCGGCGCCGGTATTGGCTGGCTGATGTGGAAAATCCCCAACAGTTCGCGCAACGTGGTACGGATCAACCTGGCCAAATGCTTCCCGGAGATGGACCCGGTTGCCCGTGAGCAACTGGTGGGCCAGGCGCTGCGGGATATCGGTAAATCCTTTGTCGAAAGTGCCTGTGCCTGGATCTGGCCGCCGCAACGCTCGCTGGAGCTGGTCAAGGAAGTGCATGGCCTGGAAGTGCTGGAGCAGGCCCTGGCCTCGGGTAAAGGCGTGGTCGGCATCACCAGCCACCTGGGCAACTGGGAAGTGCTGAACCACTTCTATTGCAACCAGTGCAAGCCGATCATCTTCTACCGCCCGCCGAAGCTGAAGGCGGTGGATGACCTGCTGCGCGAGCAGCGCGTGCAGATGGGCAATCGCGTGGCACCGTCGACCAAGGAAGGCATCCTCAGCGTGATCAAGGAAGTGCGCCGTGGTGGCCAGGTGGGTATTCCTGCCGACCCGGAGCCGGCGGAATCGGCGGGCGTGTTCGTACCGTTCCTCGGCACCCAGGCGCTGACCAGCAAGTTCGTGCCGAACATGCTGGCCGGTGGCAAGGCGGTAGGTGTGTTCCTGCATGCGCTGCGGTTGCCGGATGGCTCGGGCTTCAAGGTGTTCCTCGAAGCTGCGCCGGAAGAGATGTACAGCACCGATGTGAATGTGTCGGCAGCGGCGATGAGCAAGGTGGTCGAACGCTATGTGCGCGAGTACCCCAGCCAGTACATGTGGAGCATGAAGCGCTTCAAGAAGCGCCCGGCTGGCGAGCCGCGCTGGTATTAAGCCATTCACCGCCCCT